>CAYMAR010000018.1:21659-23784 GCA_964388465.1 uncultured Desulfobacteraceae bacterium | reverse complement strand
CGTTGCGGCGCTCGACGTCGATGGCGACCACGCTGCCGTTTTCGCTGTATTTGATGGCATTGTCGAGCAGGTTGAGAATCGCCTGTTCGATCAGGGTGGCATCGACGCGGGCTTTCAGGTCCAGTTCTCCGCGGCGGTCGATGGAGATGCTTTTCGCGTCGGCCCGGCTCTGGCAGACCTGAACGGCGGTCTGAATGATATCGCCGATCCGCGTTTCCTTGAATTCAAGCGGGGATTCGGCGACATCCACCGCACGCTCGATGCGCGAAAGCGAGAGCAGGTCTTCGACGATGGCGTCCAGGCGATTGACGTGCTTGTTGATGATTCCCAGGAACCTCTCGTTGTCATCCTTGGAGTCGACTTCCTGGTTGACCAGGGTTTCCACATAGCCCTTGATGGCGGTCAGGGGGGTTTTGATTTCATGGGAGACATTGGCCACGAAATCCCTGCGCATATTTTCAAGACGGCGCAGTTTGGTGACGTCCGCCATGACGAGCAGGGTGCCGATGCGCCGCCCACCACCGTCGCGGATCGGCGAGCTGTGGATATTGAGGATGGTCTCCCCGGGGGTGAACAGGCTGATGTCGCTCTCCCGGGTCTCGTCCGTGGCCAGCGCCTCGCGCACGAAGTTCTGCAGTTCGAGATTGCGAACCACTTCCTGGACACTGCGCCCCGCCGCCTTGTCGCGTTCGCTCTCAAACATATTCGCGGCGGCCTGATTCATGTTGATGATGACCTCGGCGGTATCGATGGCCACCACGCCTTCGTGCATGCTGGCCAGAACCGTTTCCAGTTCATTGCGCTGCTCGACGACGGTCCGGATGCGCCGATCGAGCTGGTCGGCCATTTTGTTCATGGCTTCGGCCAGGCTGGCCAGTTCTTCAGTGTCCGGGATGGCCAGCTTGTGCGCCAACTCGCCGTTGGCAAAAACTTCGGCGCCGATCCGCAGCTCCTCGATGGGACGGCTGATTTTACGGGAAGCCAGGAGGCTGATGACCCCCACCAAAACGGCGATCACCAGGCCACCACCGGCCATGCGCCACTGGATCGCCTGTTTCTGCTCATCCAGAAAGAGCACCGGCAGCGCTGCCCGGGTGACCGCGATCAGGCGCTTGCCGTCGTGCATAACCGTGGCGACGTACAGCAGGTTGCGATCGAGGGTTTTGCTGTAGCGCATGGACTGTCCGTAGCCCTCGGCGCGGACGGCCCGAATTTCGGGCCGGTCGGCATGGTTGTCCATGTGGATCGGGTTTTCACGCGAATCTCCCACGACCTGTCCGTCCGGCAGGATGACGGTAAAGCGCGTCTCGGTCAGCTGGCCGGTTTCCTTGCAGATCTGTTCGATCCGCTGGAAATTCGCATTGTGAAAATGGGGGCGGATCTGGTGCTGCAGCAGGGCGAGCTGATCCTTGAGATCCAGGGCCGTCTGTTTGAGGAAAAAAAGGTTCAGCGCATTGGAGGCAAACCAGATGGCCACGGCCAGCGAGACCAGTGCAATCAGGAAGAAAGCAGGAAAAATCTGCCAGACAAGGCGTTTCTTTCGTTTCATGGGATGTCTTTGAAGCGGTAGCCGACACCTCGCACAGTTTCGATGTATCGGCCGCAATCCCCGAGTTTTTTGCGCAACCCGACGATCTGCACGTCGACCGACCGGTCCGTCACCGGGTAGTCGTCGCCGCGCACCATGTCCACAATCTGCGAACGCGTGAAGACCCATCCCGGCCGCCGCGCCAGGATGCTCAGCACCTGGAACTCGGTGTAAGTGAGATTGACGGCGTTGCCGTTGATCTGTACCGTGCGCCGTCCCGGATGGATTTCGATTTCGTGAACCCGGATGACGGCGGTTTCGTCCGGGAGTTCCTTGAGCTGGCGGCGGAGGCCGGCGCGGGTGCGGGCGACCAGGATCCGCGGGCTGAAGGGCTTGGTGACGTAGTCGTCGGCCCCGAGTTCGAGGCCCGCGACCACGTCGGATTCTTCCCCCTTGGCCGTGAGCATGAGGATGGGAATATGCTGGGTTCGGGGGTCCCCCTTCAGATGGCGGGTCACCTCGAGGCCGTCGATGCCGGGCAGCATCAAATCCAGGATGATCAGGTTCAGCGGTTCCGACTTGGCGATCTGGAGGGCC
>CAYMAR010000018.1:0-21559 GCA_964388465.1 uncultured Desulfobacteraceae bacterium | reverse complement strand
CCCCTGGCTCAGGTGACCAGCCAAAGCGCCATGTTCTCGGCCCGGTTGAGAACGTAGCGCGATACGCTGCCCGTAAAAAAGGATCGATTGATGCCGCGGCGCCCGATCACCAGCGTGCCGAATTTGCCCTCCGTGGCCGCCCGGAGGATGGCCTTGCCGGGGTTGAGCTTCTTCTCGAGAATCTGGATTTCGATCTGGTGCCTGCCGATGCCGGCCGCTTTGAACCGTGCCAGGGATTTGGCGTAGAAATTGTCGATGCAGTGATGGGCCCCACGCCGACCCACCATTTCCAGGCGCTTGCGGCCGTCGCCGAAATCGATGCCGCAGGATTCCACCATGCGCGGGATGACGTGCAGAAGATGGAATTTGACCTTGCGGTTGTCCTTGAAAATATGGGTGAGGTGGTCCACGACCCGCATTGCGCTCTCGGAGCCGTCCACGGCCACCATCAGCCGCGTGGAGCGTATTTCGCCGTCCACGATCCAGATGGGAAGAAAAGTTGAATTTTCGACCAGATTGGCGGTGACGCTGCCCATGAAGGGCTTCGGCAGGGTCGAAAGATCGCGGCGGCCGATGACGATGGCGTCGACCTGATGGGTCTGGCCGTAATCCAGAAGTGTTTTGGCCAGGCCCTCCTGATATTCCAAGCTGACGGTTTCGATGCGCTCCTTGGGAAAGCCCATGTCGCTCAGGGCCTGGTGCTGTTGGTTCAATACGAGGGCCGCCGCCTCCGCGTGGGCCGCGAGCAGGTGTTCGAGCGCCTGCCGAGCCCGCGGGTCCTTGGGCGCCTCCGCCGCCAGGAAAGGCGATATGGCCGGTTGGACATTGACCAATCGGCAATGCAGATCGTCCACGGATGTGGCCAGTCTGGCGAAATAGCCCACCGCCTGGCGCGAATGCGGGGAGTCATCGACCGCGACCATGATTTCCTTGTCCATGCCAGCCTCCTGCCAATCCGCACGCCGATGGTGTTTGTTAAATCGTATTTGGAAGTTAAGGCCGTTTTGGAGGGGCGACAAGCCGCGTCCCGGCAAGGGAGGGATCAGAAAGCGCGTCGCGTGGCCTTGTCGGCTTCACGGCGTTGGGCTTCGTCGGCCGCCTGTTCCTGGGCGATCACATGCTCGATATTCTTGATGAAATAGAACCGCAACTGGCGCTCGATCCTTCCGCCGCGGCGTCGAATCGAGACGCCGCAGAGTATTTCATCGGGGTTGCGCCAGACCAGCGCCATATCGCCCTCGCGGGCGCCCTCAAAGCGTTCCGGTTGACCCCATTTGGCTTGCAGGGTCGCAAACAAGTCCGGATCGTCGTCGGACGGTTCGACGACGAGGTAGAGGGGTTTGCCGGTCTCCTGAAAAAAAACAAAGCGCACAAACCGAAAAGGAAGCCCTTTCAAGCGGGAGCGCCGATAAGTCAGCGTCGTGACGGCATGCTCCCGGCGCGCTCCGGGGACCGGATTGAGGGCCTGGTGAAAGCGATGAATATCCGGGAAATGGGTTCGGGTAAACGCCGCGTTGATGAGCACGAGGTCGATCGGTCCGCGGCGGGAAATCGCGTCGGGCCCCAGCCGGTCGACCAGTCGCTCACGCAGTCCGCGGCTTAGGATTGTTTCGCTGTGGATGTCGTAAAAACTGAATCCCGCGGGGGGGGTTGCGGGCGGCACGGTTTCGCTGCGGGCGACATCCCGCTTGGTGCGGGTGAGGGCATAGATGGAGGCCAGCATCAGAATGAGCAACCCGCTCAACAGACAAACCATGAGGATTTTGCTTTGGCGCGACAACGGCATGGTGATCTCCCGAACAGTATTGGGCCGGGCATGGCCAACGGGCCCCTGAGGGCGGGTTGACCGCGTGCGGCCGCATCAGCAGGGTTCGCAGTTGTTCTAAAATAACAAAGCAAGCGGTGTTTGTCAGCGTCTGAAACGGTTTTTGACTGGCGGACGGCGGGCGGACCCGCGTTGTTAATGTCGGATGGTCGGGCGAGCGTCTTGGCGACCGTATGGCAAGGAAGCTGTGCGAATAAAAAACGCATCGGTGCGAAGCGCTTTCCAACGACGCTTCGTTCCGATGCGGGCCATCGCAAAGCACCGGGTTGTGCCCGGCAAAGGGCGGCCGTGGCGGCGGCCGGCCCTGCATTGCGGGGTGTCTATCACGATTCCGAAGTGGCGGAACTCATCCGACCTTCGCTCACGGGCACGCCTTCGTGCGGTGTCCAGCGTTTGGCCCCCAAGGCGCGGTGGTCCTGCCTGGATTTCAGGATCTCGATGCTGCTCTTCAAACCTTTGTAAAGCCGCGACATCTCAATGGCCATGCCTGTGATTTGCGCCACGGCCTGAACCAGATTGACGTCTTCGATGTTGAATTCCCACTTCTTGTCCGTGTAGATGCGCACGGCCCCGATGGGGTTTCCGCGGGCCATGATCGGGACCGCCAGAATGGAGGCGATGCCCTCGCGGCGCGCCTCTTCGGGATACTGGATGCGGGGGTCGTCGAGAACATCGTAGATCGCCACGGGTCCGTCTTTCAGCGAATCGGCAATCGAGCGGCTTGCGCTGATCGGGCCTTTGTTCAGATACTCGTCACTGAGGCCGACGGCGGCGGCAATTTCCAGTTCCTGGCTTTTGGGGTTGATCAGGAAGAGCGCACAACCCTTGACCTTGAGGGCATCCCGGATGCCGGTCACGGTCAGCAGGGTGACTTCGTCGAATTCACGCGACATCGAAATGCGTTCGGTAATCTTCAACAGGGTTTCGTAGTTGAGTAGATTCTTCTCCATGAAATCCTCCTTTCGTCCGTCTCCGTAATTTGATTGCGGCGGTCTGAGGTCCCGCCGCGCGGGGCCGGTGGCGTTCAGGCAACCCAGACCTTTTGATCTGTGCGGGTGTGCATCAACGGTACCCAAACCGTCCCGGCGAGGCGCCGCAAGTCCGGATTTGATACCGACGGGATAGGGTGGGAGATCGAACGATCAGGATCGATACCAGCGCATTACGCTTTCAGGAATCGCATCGGGAGGAGAAAGAGATCGTGCCGCATTTACGCCTAAGCCAATGAGATTTGTTGAGGCGGAAGCGGGTCGCCGTTTCGTTGGAGGCGCGTGATCAGGGGTCGATGTCGTGACCGATATAATTAAAAAATAATGAGGGCGGTGTGAGCTGTCAAGCCGGCCGGCATTGCGGGCATGGCTGTACGTACCGTCTTCGCGGCCGCCCCGCGGGGGGGACGCGGGCATCACGAGTCCCCGCCGGGCGATAAACAATCCTCGCGCCGGCCGCGTTCGCGATGGTCAGTGTCCGCGAATCAGAAAGTCGGCATCGTCGCCATCGACGGTCGTGCGATCGAGGTTGCCGGGAACTTCCGGCAAGATGACCAGGTGGTCTGCCGGCCCCAATTTTTTGATCTGGGCGGGTATGCCCCCCTTGCGGGCGTGCCCCGACCCGGTCAGCAGGACGATGGTGTGCTCCGGGTTGGCCTCCAAAAAGCGCAGTGAACGCGCGGCCATAGCTTTGTCCCACACGAGCTGGGCTTCGCAGAAATGGGTGAAATCCATCTTCCCGTGGCCATGAGCGCCGTAGGCCTGCCGGATAAAGGCCATGTAGTCGGCGTCCACGTCGCAGGTGACAAAGGGCAGGTCCCCGCGGTCCTTCGCGGAAAGGGAGTCGAAGCCCTGGTAGGCGACCTGGCGCGTAATTTCGCGAGGCACGTTGAGGCCCACCACCGGCAGGCGCTCCTCGCGTGCATAGGCGAGAATCGGCTCGTAGAGCGGCCAGGGATAGTTCCAGTTGTCCTGATAGACGGCTTCGAACGCCGTTGGTGCGAGCCGTCCCGCGACCCAGGCGTCCAAGGCGGGCTGGCTGTCGCTGCGGAACATTTCCATCCCCACGGCCACTTTGCGGCCGGCCGCCACCAGGCTCTGGATGACGGCCAGCTGAGCGCGGTGGTGGCTGACGTTGGTGTGGTGCTCGCCCACCAGAATGATGCGGTGGTTCGGGTAGGCCCGGGGCAGTTCGCGCAGTGGGATGGATTCACCGGTGTGCACATCCAAAAGGGTCATTGCCGCGCGGGTGTCGGCTACGGCACCGGGCGGCAGCAGAAAGCCGGTCAGGAGGATGAAGATGAAGGTCGTTTTCATGTGATGGCCTTTCTAATTCCCTGCGTTCAATGGCGGTTCGGCCGGCCAGGTGTGAATCAGGGGGGATCGCCGGCTCGGCCAGGTCCCCTTGGCGACATTGCGTGCGTCCTCGAAGACCAGATAACTGTAGCGGCCGTAGTGCGGCACCTTGGTGGCAATCCGGTGCCGGGCTTCATCCCGGCCGAAAAGGTAGAAGGCGATGAATCCTTCGGGGCGCTCGGGGTGCGGATGGACACCGACGTAGGTATGGCCGCGGCGCTCGTATGCGGCCGCATTCAAGGTGAAGGACCCGGCTGTGAAGGTGACCCCGTCGGCCCCCATATCCACCGGCAGCACGAGGCCTTCCGCCTGCATGAAGACAATGTTCGGTCGTCGGGCTGATTCCGGCGACCACTGGGCGGTGGTGATCACCTCCATCCGCTCCACGCCGAGGGCGCGCCCGAAGCGGGTGGCGGTGGCGCGGGCCTGCTCGGCGGCCGGTCCGTCCGGCAGGACCACCAGGATTTCCCGGGCCGATTTGAGCCGGTTGATCGTCGGCGGCATTTCCTCCGGGGCCAGACGTCTGAAAAAATCGAACGCCGGGTCGACTTCGAGACGTTCCGGGACGAAGGGAATTCGGATGTCGAAGGGCGCCTCCTCCGCGTCCACGAAAATGGTTTCCGTGTGGGCGCCGGCACGGTCACTCAGTCGGACTGGAAGCTCCAGGGTAAAAACAGGTGCGCGCTGGCGGATGATACCGCGGACCCGAACGCCGCCCGGGGTTTTTTCGCGCGCAACCGCGTCCAGAGAAAGCTGCGGCGCCCCGCTGCGGCGCACCCACTGCCGGAAAAAAGTATCGAGCGAACACTCGCAGGCCGACTCGAAGGCCGCTTGAATATCGCCCCAGGAGGTGGATTTGAACATGCGCTCGCCGGCGATCCGCTTCAGGGTCGCCCAAAATGTCGGGTCGCCGACACGTTGTCGCAGCATGTGAAACACCATGGCCGCCTTGTCGTAGCCGACGGCCTTGGTCCGCGGGTCGCTGCGGCTCGTGAAGCGCGTCAGCGGGAAATCATCGCCCGGCGGGACGAGTTCGGTGAAGTTGCGCAGCATTTGGCGGCGGCTGTTCCGGGCGGCGTCCGCCCCGCTCAATTCCCGGAAGCGATAATCGGATACATAGGTCGTCAGCCCCTCGCTCCAGTTGCCGTCCGCGTAGTCGACCAGCACCCCGTTACCCCACCAGCAGTGCGCGATTTCGTGGCGCAGGCTCGTGGGAATGATAAAGGGCAGGCGCAGCACGCGGCCGCCGATGAGGGTATAGGACGGAAAGCCATAGCCGGTGGGGAAGAAGTTTTCGACCACGGCGAATTTTGCGAAGGGGTAGGGGCCGAACAAGGTTTCGTAGTCGGCCAGGTATTGCAGAGACGCTTTCAGATACTGGTCGGCCAGAGCATTGTCATTCATCAGAAAATAAGTGGCGGCCTGCAGATGCCCGGCCGCTTGCGTGCGCACGTTGAACCGACCCGCCACCAGGGCGAGTCGCTCGACCGGGTTGTCGATCTGCCAGGCGGAAACCGCCAATCCTGGCCGCGGGGGGGCCGGGACCGCGCGGCCGGCCGTGACCGCCACCGTTCCCGGCGGCCCGGTCACTTCGATGCGAAACCGCTCCGCCGCCCCGGCAACGGACGGGTACCAACCGGCGCCCGCCAGCAGGAGGGTCCCGCGCGGCGAAATGGTGCCCGTGACCCCGAAACCGGGATTGTCGGTGTTCACCGGGTCTTCCGGGGCCGGGTCCGCGAAGCGGCCGTGGTAGCGGATGGTCAGCAGCAGATCGCCCTTCGAATCGGTGGCGGGGCTTTCGAGGGTGATCCACCGGCCGCGACGGGTGTAGTCGGTTGCAACGCCGTTGACCTTCAGAGAATCGATGGTGGTCCTGGTCCCCACGTAGAGTTTCAGGGGGCCGCTGTGACCGGTCACCGAGATGCGATCGACGCCGTCGAGACGGGCATGTTTCGGACTCAGGCGAACGTCGAGTTCGTGGGCGGCCTCGAAAGCATTGGCGTTGCAGGCCAAACCAAGTAAAATAATGAGGCCGATATGGATGCTTCGAAAGGGGAGCAAATTTCGCTTCATACGAATTGGCGCCATGGGGATTCCTGTTTAGATGGTGCAGCTGCTACCAGCTTGATATTGATCTTTACGGCAGTTGGATTATTCTATCCTAACGATGATCCAGGGGATGTCAAAAGCGGGAAGCCACCGGCTGGCGCAGGTTGCGGTTTGACCTACGGCCTTAATTGGGATAGATAACATTATCAACGGGTTCGATGGCCGACCCCGACAAAGAGCACGGGCTGGCGCTTAGATCCGCCGGCCATGCAGGGAATCCTCGATGGGCGCGATTGCCAAAATCAAGGTGGACCACCTGATCGGCACCGAGGTCGGCACCTCAACCATATTAAAAGAATTGGCACGGGGCGGTATGGCGATCGTCTTCATTGCCTATCAGCGGACCTTGAAGCGCCAGATCGCCCTGAAGGTGCTACCCAAAAATCTTTTGACGCCCAAGACGGCCGAGCGTTTCCAGTCCGAAGCCGAATCGGCCGCGATTCTCTCGCATCCCAATATCATTCCGGTTTACGAAGTGGGTGAAACGGATGAATTCCTGTTTTTTACGATGCAGTTGGTCGAGGGTAAATCACTGGCGCGCATGATCAATCTGGCCAAAAAAAACCTTCTGCCGTCGCGTCGCACGATCCCGGTCGGCGAAGCGGTCCGGATCTGCCGTCTGGTGCTGGAGGCCATGGAATACGCGCACCAGATGGAGATCATTCACCGGGACATTAAGCCGGACAACGTCCTGATCGAAAAGCACACGCAACGGCCGATCATTACCGATTTCGGCGTGGCCAAAGTTCTGCGCGCCGACGACGAGAATATGCCCATGGTCCAGGGGACGCCGGTTTACATGCCACCGGAGCAGATTTCAGGCCGCGGGGTGGACGGCCGTAGCGACATCTACGCCACCGGGACCATGCTGTTCAAGATGCTTGCGCCCGATCTGCCGTTTCCGCCGTTTGATTCCAAAGTGATGCTGCTGAAGCAGAAGGTCAAACGCAAGGAGGGCTGTTTTCTGAAACTGCCCTCCGAACTCAATCTGGATGTAAACGAAGAGATGGATCGCATCATCCTCAAGGCCACCGCCTACCGCCAGGCGGAGCGCTATCAGTCCTGCCGCGAATTTCTGCAGGACCTGCAGGCCTACGAAAAGAGCTATCTCAACTGACGATCCCATGACGGCCGGGGCCCAGGGTCGCGGGAGGGAGGGTATCGTTGAACCGGGGTCGGGATGGGCGCCCGGCGGCACTCCTGCAAGCGGCCCCATTCTGCCCAGACCGGAGAGATGTTACCATGTCCAATGCGCAGATGAAAAAAGAATACGACCGGGTTGGCCGCTCGTTTTCCCTCCTTTTTAACCGGTCGACCATGTACCAGTTCGACCATCCGTACACCAGCCAGTCCATCAAGGACTTCTTCCGCACGGTCCGGAAGGCCCTCGATTTTCAGTCGCCCCTGGTTCTGATCATGAACCGCGACCAGTTCTTCATCGAAGACGAGCCCCTGGACCCCCGCCTGAACGTGACGCGCATGGTGTCGCATTTCAAGAAAGCCGGCATCCAGTCCGTGTCCTTCCACGAGGGCATTCTGTCCAACGACATCTCCGAGTTCGTGCGCGTTTTCATCGATTTGGCCGCATTTCCCAATGTGGACGGCATGCGCAAGGAGCTGGGCCGCGTGGGGGTCGAGGCCATCAAGCTCAACCACGTGGTTTACAAAAAGGTCACCGAAGACGATGCGGTGGTGTCTAAAGACGCCCTGGCCCAAAGTGCGGACGCGGCCAAGGACGAAGGGGCGCAAGAAAAGAAGAAAAGTGTGCTCAGCGTCGTGGCTGGCGGACTGGTCATGGAAGAGCTCGAGCAGGCCCTGTCCTTGCGGTTTGTGATCGACAACCCCGGTGCCGCATCGCGCACGCTCATCGATTCGGACCTGGCCTCCGCCCGCCAGGGGAGCGGTGGCGAAGGTGGCGGCGGGGGGGGTGAAGGTGACGCCGCTTCGGGGGCCGTCATCGTCAGGCAGCTCAATCGTTTGCGCAGCGAGGTCGACAAAGTCACCCCGGAAATGGAAGGGGCCAACCTGGCCGAGCTGGCCGAGGCTGTCTTCGACATGAAGCGCAAGCTGATCAACGGGATCGAGGCCCAGAAATCCGCCGGTGTGGTCTACGCCGACGAGGCCCGTATTCATCAGGAAGCCCATGATCTCACCGACCGCGTGTTCGTCCAGTTGGTCAGGGACGAGTACCGCAAGGGCGCCATTACGGTCAAACGGCTGGCCCAGATCATTCGCCGCCTGATACCCGACCCCCAGGAACTTCAGCGCCTGATGCCGGCGCTCAAAGAAGCCCTGGTCAGTGAAGGTATGCCGCTGACGGACTACATGGCGCTGATCGGGGCGCTCGGCAAGGAACTCCAGAGTCAGGGCCTGGCCCAGGTGCTGGCCGAAGGGGCCGAGGAGATCGGGGTGGAGGGCGAGGATCTGATTCAGGAAGTCCTTTCCAATCCCCAGATCGCAGCGGAGCTGATCTATCTTTCCGCGGAAATTCGCAAGGGGGCCGGCGATGAAAAACTGCTCTCGGATCTATTGGTGGAGTATATCGAACGCATCGGCGGACAGTTGAGCGTGGAGGCGGCCGCCAATGCAACCGATGGCGAGGAAGAAAAGCTGGACCGGGTGCTGCGGCGGGTTCAATCCCAGATCGTCGATCAACTTCAGGCCAAGGGGCTGCAGAGCGATTTGCTCAACGAGGTCGAGGAACGCCTGGGGGCCCGCATGGAGGCGATGCTCGCCCGGCTTCAGATCGATCTGGACAAGTGGGGCGGGGGCCTTCCGTCCGGGGCCGGCGATCTCAAGCGATTCAGCATCCTGGGGGCCCTTGAAGAAGGCTCGTCCGAAGGGGAAGATCTCACGCGCATCCTTGAGCAGGTACGATCCGGGCTGCGCGAGCGCGGTGTCGATGAAAACAATTTCCAGGAGATCTACGCCGAAATTGTCAAGGGCAAACTCGCCTGGAAGAAGCAGCAGGAGAAAAAGGAGCTGCCCAGCGGGGTTTTGAACCGCTCCAGTATTCTCTTCTTCGTTGAAAAGGAAATGCAGCGGGCCATTCGCTACGGCACACCGTTTTCGATCATCCTGTTTGCGATCGTACGGGCGATCCCCCGCGAAAAGGCCGCCCCGGGGGCGGTCCAGCAGAAAGAGGTCTATCAGGCCGTCGTGGACCGCATCGCCCGGGTGGTGCGCGACCCGGACATGGTGGGCGTTTTGGACAAGAGCCGCATGCTCTGGATGCTGCCCATGACCATGCCCGAGGACGTCAAAATCGCCCGCGATCGCATTGTCAACGATCTTCATCGCCACGTCTTTACCATCAACAATATCCCCCTGAAGGTCCGCATTGCCGCAGCCATCACGGATTTCTCCCACGAGGAGATGCCGCCGCTGCGGACGTTTCTCAAGCGGGCCGAGCGGTCGTTGCATGAAATCGTGGTGCGGCTTCGCAACATTCGTGATTTGATGTAGACGCCCACGGGGTCACGCGTCGGGGGGTGTTTGTCTACTCAATAAGGCCGGCCCTTCCGCTCGTCGGGCACGCCTCCAGGGAATACGACTTCAGGCTGAACAAAAAGGCGGTGACGCGCATGAACGACTTTTTCGACCGGCACTATCGACTGATCATTGAACCGGATCTTGAAACCTTCACGTTCAAGGGGCGCACCGAACTCTCGCTCCGCCCGGCCCACCCCCTCGGACAGCTGAACCTGCATTGCCTGGGGCTCGCCATCGAAAGCTGCGAGGCGCTGTGGAGTGACCGCCAGGCGTCGGCCGCCTTCCGAATCGACGAAGCGGACGAACAACTAATCATCGACCTGCCGGAGCCGGTGGAAAGCCCGCTGACGATTTGCATCGATTACCGCGGGCCGATCAGCGACGGCATGGCCGGCTTCTACCGCAGCAGCTACCCGGTCGACGGCCGGGCCCAACCCCTGGCCGTCACCCAGTTTCAGGAAAGCGATGCCCGGCGGGCCTTCCCCTGTCTGGATCACCCCCGCCACAAGGCCACGTTCGACGTTACCCTGGTGGTCGCGGCCGGCCAGACGGCCCTGTCCAACGGCGACGTCCGCGCCGTCACCCCCAGGGCGGACGGCCGCCAGGAGGTCGTTTTCGAGCGCACGCCCCTCATGTCCACCTACCTGTTGTTTTTCGGCGTCGGCGGTTTCGAATCGGCGCAGGACGACGAAGATCCGCGGGTGCGGCTTAAGGCCGGGCCGGGGGCGACGCCCAACGGCCAACTGGGTCTCGCCTTCGGGCGCCGGTCCCTGCAGTTCTGCGAGCGCTACTTCGACATCCCCTATCCGCTCGGCAAGATGGACCTGATCGCCATCCCGGACTTTGCCTTCGGGGCCATGGAAAACTGGGGGGCCATCACCTTCCGGGAAAATCTTCTACTCGACGATCCCGCAACGACATCCAAAGAGGGCCGCGAGCGGATTTGCGAGGTCATCGCCCACGAGGTCACCCACCAGTGGTTCGGCAACCTGGTCACGCCGGCCGACTGGCGCTACCTGTGGCTGAATGAAAGCTTCGCCACCTATTTCGGTTACGGCATCGTCGACCATTACTACCCCGACTGGGGGATCTGGGAGAAGTTCGTACTGGGGCAGACGGACGGCGCCCTGCAGCGGGACGCGCTGCTGGAGACGTTCCCGATCGAGATCCCCGGCGGTGAGCACATGGTGATCAACACCGCCACGGCACCGATCATCTACAGCAAGGGCGGCAGTATCCTACGCCAGATCCGCGACTACATCGGCGAAGACAACTTCCGCAGCGGGCTGCAACATTACCTGCAAACCCACGCGTACGACTGCGCCGGCAGCCAGGAATTCTGGGCGGCGTTCGAAGCGGTTTCCGAGGCCCCCGTCAGCGCGATCATGCGCGCCTGGGTGGAGCAGCCCGGCTACCCCGTGGTGACGGCCGAGCGCCAAGGCGATGCGCTGCGGCTGACCCAGCAGCGTTTCACCTTCCAGCCCCACGAGGAGGCGACCCTCTGGCCGATTCCGGTCACCTTGCGCTTGTTCGACCCGGACGGCACCCAGCGACAGGAACGGGTGCTGCTCGAGGGCGCCGATCAGCGCATTCCCGTCGGGGATGCCGTGGCGGTCAAGGTCAACGACGGGCAGACGGGTTTTTTCCGGGTGGCCTACGCCGATGCCGCCCAGCGCGCGGCCCTGGGGGTGCTGGTGCGCGGGCGCCATCTGGCGCCCATCGACCGCTGGGGACTTCAAAACGACCTTTTCGCCCTGGTGCGCGCCGGAAGGGAGCCCCTGGGGGTCTATCTCAATTTCTTGCGCTGGTATGCCGACGAAGCGGACTACATGCCGCTGGTCAGCATCGACCAGCATCTGCGCCAGGCACATCTCCTCACGGGTGCCGGGGACGACACCCGCATCACCGCCGCCGGTCGTGAAATGACCGCACGCGTGCTGGCGCAGATCGGATTCGAACCACCGGCAAGCGAACCGCATGCGATCGCCGCCCTGCGCGATCAATTGCTCTTCAGTGCCGTCGTCTACGGGGACAAGGAGGCCGTCGCCTTTGCCCGCGCGGCGGTGACGCGCACCGACCTTTCCCCCGACATCCTCAAGCCTGTCTGCCAGGCCGATGCCTACCTGAACGGCGGTGCGGCCCTCGAGCGCCTGGTCGCGCGTTTCCAGAGGACGGCCAGCGAACACGAACGCCTGGTCGTGCTGGCGGCCATGGGCTGGTTCCGGGCCCCGGGCGTGCTGGACCAGGCCCGATCTTTCGTTCTGACCAACGTGCCCGACCGCAACCGCTTTATTCCGCTGGTGGCCATGGGCGGCAACCCTCATGCCGTCGTCGACCTGTGGGAATGGTTCGCGGGGTCTCAGGACCAGTTGGCCGATTTTCATCCTTTGCTGCTCGAGCGGGTCATTGCCGCCGTCATCCCGGTGGCCGGCATGCGCGACCCCGCCGCTGTCGAGACCTTCTGCCGCCGCTACCTCGAAGATCACCCCCGGGCGGCCGACGTGGTCAAGCTGTCGCTGGAAAAGCTCGCCATCAACCTGCGGTTCGCCGCCGCCGCGGCCGACGCCATCTGACCGGGACCGGGCGTCCCCCGCCTTGCCGCCCGGCCAGCGGGGGCGACCGCCTATGCGCGTTTACGGATCCGGGTGACGGTTTCGCCGCCGATGCCCCAGTTGTCGGTGCTCAACTCGTCGATGACCACCACCGTTGTCGCTGGATTCTTCCCCAGGGTGTCCCGCAGCAGGTCGGTGACACCCCTGATCAGGGCGGCTTTCTTTTCCGGCGTGACCGCTTCGTTGGTGATACGGATGTTGACGTAAGGCATCTAGACCTCCTTCAGGTATGATGATCCGTTCTATCCACCGTGGTCTCACCCGGGTGGTGCGGTTCATTCAAATGGCCGCCACCCTCAATTGGCCCTATCGTAATCGATACGTTTGATCTTTAGCCAGTCACCTCTGGTCCGCAAAACGAACGCCCGATGCCCAAAACGATTGGCCTGACGCCGCTATTTATCTGTCTCGGGCTGATCGGACTTTTTCCGAAACCGTCAATGTTTGGGGCTGTACTGGCGCTTGAGCCAGGAGCTCAATCCGTCCAGGCCGGGGAACAGGACGCGCTCGGTGATATTGGCCTGGTCGAGCTTGTCCCGCAGCTCCCATTTGAGCTCGGCCGGGATAACGATCCGCCGCCAGATGTCCGGGTAGCTGACCAGCCATTCGTCCATGCGCGCGGAGGGGTCGGACATGATCGAGAACAGGGCGAACTGGTTGACGATGCGATCGTCGATCGAGGGCGGCTCGAAGAACAGGGCAAAGGGGGATGCAGCCATCTGCGTCAGTTCGGACACCGACTGGATCAGCTGTGAAAGCATGCCAACGGTGAATACGTTGGCACCCTCCAGCTCCAGGGCACACTTCAGCTTGTCCGGCAGAATATAGTGGGTCCTGAGGTAATTGACCGCCCAGATGACGCCGTCGCAGTCGTATTTCTCGAGGTTGGCCAGGGCGAAATGCATAGCCACGAACGGCGAATAGGTCCAGTCCATCAGGCGGGTCGGAAGGCCGTGGTGCTGGGCCATGGACAGCCAGTGCCAGAGTGAATCGCGTTCGACCACATCGCGATGGGCGTATTTGCGGAAATTGCGCAGGAGGTGTTTTTCGAGCTCGACGTAGGGCCCGCCCAGGCGCACGAGCGTGGTGTCGAGCGGGTAGTCGATATCGGAAAGCCCACGAAAGGCGAACCGCGAACGATAGCGCTCGATTTCAGGGTTCCAGGAATCCTGAAAGAGCGCGTCCTGCAGTTCGTTCCAACTCCTGATCCGCAGCGTGTTCACGCTCAGCGCCCCCTGAACGCCGGCTCCCGCTTTTCGAGCAGGGCCGCCACCCCTTCACGGGCGTCCGCCATTTCGAACGTGCGCGACTGCAGGTGGGCGTCCAGCTCGGCCGTGGCCCGCGGGTTCCAGTCCAGATCGCGATAGATGGAGCGCTTCATCATGCGGACGACGGCCGGCGCGCAGGCGGCGATCTCCCGGGCGAGTTTGAGCGCCCGTGGCATGACTTCCGTGGGTTCCTCGGCATAATTCATGATGCCCAACCGGGCGGCCCGGGCCCCGCCCACCAGCCGGCCGGTGAGCAGCAATTCGTTGGCCCGGGGCAGACCGATCAGGCGCGGCAGCATGTGGGTGACGGCCATGCCGGAGTGAAATCCCAGCCGGGTGAAGTTGGCCCCGTATTTGGACTGCATATTGGCCACACGCAGGTCGCAGATCAGCGCCAGGCCGAATCCGCCCCCGACGGCGTGGCCGTTCAGGGCGGCGATCACCGGGGGTTCGATATCGGCCACGGCCAGGAAAGGCTGGTACAGGGCCAGGAAGTTCTCGTGGGGCAGGCGGTCGCCGTCCCCCAGGACGGAATTGAAATCGGCGCCGGCGCAAAAATGGGGCCCCGATCCGGTAATGATCACACAGCGCAGGTCGCGCTGGCGCTGAACCTTGAGGACGGCGGCATGGAACGCGGCCAGGAGTTCGGCCGTCATGCTGTTGCGGTTTTCCGGCCGGTTCAAGGTGATGACGGCGATATGGTCATTGATTTCAAGAAGTACGGCGTTTGTGGCCATGGTGAACGCTCCCTCGTTGGCGGTCGGTCGGCAGGGCAAGGGGATGTATCGACGCTTTAGCAGGATCGCGCGGATTATGCCACCCCAAGTTGCCGCCGCCCGCCTTCGGCGCCGGGGTGGCCCTCCGTCATGCCGAGACGGCGATGGTCGTGTCCGGGCCAGGGCTACGGCCCGGCGTCCCGGCCTGCGGCCACGGCGTTTTTCAGGATGCCTTCCAGTCGTTGAACGTCGCGCGCCAACCGGTCGATCTGGTCCTGCTGGCGGGTGACGACCTCGTTGAGGGCCTCGACCGTTTTGTCCTGATAGGCCAGGCGTGTTTCCAGGCGTTCCAATCGCGCTTCCATCGAATTCCTCCCCATAATGGTGATCGTGTGGCCGCGGACGCTCGAAGCGGTCGGGCCGACCGTGCAACCCGTATCGTGCGATCGACGTTTCAGACGTCGGGGACCGCGGCATCGTCCGGGCAGCGGCGGTTGACTTCGACGGTGACGTGGTCCAGGGCGGCGACCTCCTCCAGGCGTTGTTTATAAAACTCCGGGGCTTTGGGGGCCTCGGCGTCGATGCGGACGACGGCCGCGGTCTGCCCGGGGTTGATCTGCCAGACATGCAGATCGGTGACCCGGTCGCCGGCATCGCGTGCCAGGGCTTTGCGGAGCGCTTCGACCTGGCCGAGGTCGATATTGCGATCGAGGAGAATGCGGCTGGTGTCCCGCAGCAGACCCTGCGACCATTTCAGGATGACCGCGGCGCCCACGATCCCGATGACCGGATCGAGCCAGATCCACCCGAGCCATTTCCCGGCGGTCAGCGCGGCGATGGCCAGAATCGAGGTCAGCGCATCCGCCAGAACGTGCAGATAGGCGGCTTTGAGGTTGTGGTCGTGGGGGCCGTGATCGTGGTCGGTGCGGGGGTGGTGTCCGTCCTTGAGGATCAGGGCGCTGACGAGGTTCACCGCCAGCCCCAGAACGGCTACCATGATTGATTCATTGAAATGAATCGGACGAGGATGGAGCAGGCGCTCGACGGATTCGGCCGCCATGAGCAGTGCCACCAGGGCCAGAACGACGGCGCTCGTGTATCCGCCGAGGACGCCGATTTTGCCGGTGCCGAAGACGAACTGCGGATTGGCGGTATGCCGTCGGGCGAGCCGGTAGGCCAAAACGGTGATGCCGAGAGCGGCGGCGTGCGTGCCCATGTGCCAGCCGTCGGCCAGAAGCGCCATGGAACCGAAAATCATTCCGGCGCAGATTTCCGCCGCCATCGTGATCAGGGTCAGGACGATCACCCACCAGGTGTTGCGTTCGCCGCGCTGGTTGACGCCATTGTGACAGGCGTTGTCGTGATGGCTGTTCAGTGTGCATACAGACATGTTGCTGACTTCTCCGGGCTGACGGTTAATTGGGTCTCGGGGGAATTTCTTGTCGTTCGGCCGCCGGCGACCGGGGCTAACGGCGGTTGCCGCCCTGAGGTTTTTTCCTCTTCCCGGGCGTTGGCCCGCCGGGGTGATCAGAATCTCTCCATGATCTTCACCAGGCCGGTTTCGAGATGCCGCATCTCTTCATCCGTCAAAGGGGCGGTGATCTCCCGTGTCAGTTCCAGATGGAGATTGTGGTGGGCTTCGAAATGCCTGCGGCCTTTGTCCGTGAGGACGATATTGAACGAGCGCCGGTCCCGGGCGTGGGGCTGGCGGGCCACGAGGCCGCCTTTTTCGAGCCGGTCGATCATCACGGTCAGGGTCCCGGTGGTGATGCCCATGCGCGAGGCCAGTTCCTTCATGCGCAGGTTCTGGTGGTGGCCGATCATTTCGATGGTGTGCATCTGGGCCGGCGAGAGGCCGGTCTGCTTGACCACCGAATGCTCCCATGAGGCCATTTTTTCATAAAATTCGAGCATAAGCTGCGACAGATGGTCGGCCGCGTCGGCGGGCGTCGACATTGTGCTCCCCCTCCAATAAAGTTTGATAATCAAAGTTTATTAAATTCAAATTATTTGAAAGTCAAGATAAAATTTGAGGCTGGTTTTGGCTGCCGGGGGCGGCAGCGGCGGGGTTTCGAGACGTCGGGGTGAGATTCAGGCTTTTAGTGCTTGACGTTTCGGACTGCGCTTCAGGACACCAGGTCGATCGAGACGACGTCGAGGTCGGACCTGAAGGTCCAGCCGATGTGCTCCCAGAACATGCATCCCAACCGGTTGGCGCTAAACAGAAACAGGTGGCATTTGGGCAGGCCGGCCCGCCGGAGGGCATCGAGGCAGTGATTCACCAGATCGCGGCCGATGCCGCGGCCGCGATGGGCCGGATCAACGGCCAGGTGGTGGAGGTAGCCCCGCCTTCCGTCCGTACCGCACAATACCGCCCCGATCAGTCCCTGATCGTTTACGGCCACGAAGCTCATGCCGGGGTTGCGTTCCAGGTAGGCCGCGATGTTTGCGCGCGTGTCCGACACGCTCAGGCCGATCCCCTCGGTGGCCTGCCACAACGCGGTGGCGGCGGCATGGTCGTTGATGGCAAACGGGCGGATCCGGACGGTCTCCCGGTGGTTCTTGTCAGGCATAGCGTTCCTCATTCATCCGGCCGGGGCGAAGCCTTAGGCCCTGGTGCTTCTTTGGAGCGCGCGATGCGATCGCCGACCTCGAGGTTTCGGGCTTCGTCATAGTTGACTTCGAGGACCAAACGCGTGGGGCCCGGCGAGGGGATGCGCTTCAGGCTCTGCGGCAAACCCCTTTCGATGGCGCTGATGCGGCCGTCGGCGCCGATAAAGACAATGCCCAGCTCGATTCGGGTGTTCTTCATCCAGAAGACGCGCGGGATGCTGTCCGCGTAAACGAACAGCATCCCGGTGCCCGGCGCGAGTGCCGGGCAATCCATGAGTCCGCGGCGGCGTTCGGCCACGGATACGGCTTCCGCCACGGCGAACACCGCGATCACCCGGCTCTCGCGATGGACCGCGACCCGGCTGTGGGCGGGTTGTCCGCAGATCAACGCTTCCGGCCGGCCCGCCGCCGGCAGCAGGAGAATCACCAGGGCGGCGGCCAGCACCGACCGCCCGAGCAGGCGGCGCACCATCCAAAGGCAATGGCTGGCGGCCGGGGTAACGGACAGCGTCCTTGCCGCTGAGCCGACCGGCGACGAATCGGTCATGACGCCAGGCACCCGGCAGCCCGCCGACGGGTACCCACTCGCTGCAGACTTAAGCCCTTATCCCCTTGGCAGCGGCGGTCGCGTCCTGGCATCACGGCAGCCCTCATGCGACTTCCGGGTTCTGGCTCTTGCGCAGCCGGACCGGTTCGGCCTGGCGCCGGCGCATCTTGAGATTGAGAAATTCGACGAAGCAGGAAAAAGCCATGGCGAAATAGATATAGCCCTTGGGAATGTGCAGCCCCATACCCTCCACCACCAGGGTGAAACCCACCAGGAGCAGGAAGGAGAGGGCCAGGATTTTGATGGTGGGGTGGCCGTCGACAAAGTCGCCGATGGGTTTGGCCGAAAACATCATGACCCCCACGGCGATGACGATGGCCAGCATCATCACCGGCAGGTGCCGGGCCAGGCCCACGGCGGTGATGACGGAATCGAGGGAGAAAACGATGTCGAGGAGCGTAATCTGGACGATAACGTGCATGAAGCTCACGGCGGCGGCGCGGGCCTGGCCGTGCGCGCCGCCCTCGAGGCTGTTGTGGATTTCAAAGGTGCTCTTGATGAGAAGAAAAAGGCCGCCGCCGATCAGGATCAGATCGCGGCCCGAGAAGGCGTGGGCGAATAGCGTAAAGAGCGGGCGGCTGAGGCGCATGATCCAGGTGAGCGAAAGCAGCAGCAGGATGCGCATGCCCATGGCCATGGCCAGACCGATGACACGCCCGCGCTGGCGCTGGTGTTCCGGCAGGCGGCCCACCAGAATGGAAATGAAGATGATGTTGTCGATGCCCAGGACGATTTCCAGGGCCGTCAGGGTGCCGAGGGCGATCCAGGCCTGGGGGTCGGAAAGCCATTCCATGGTCGTTCATTCCTTTAGGGGTGTTGGGATTGGAAACGGTCCCGGCAGTCGTCCAGACAGGTCTGGCATTGATCCCAGTCGAGGCGACCGGATTCGCAGTAATTCGTAAAGGCGCGCAACAGGTCGTTGCCGGCCCGCGGACACTGGTGAACAAAGTCGATGAAGCACACCAGCCGGTCCAGAACCATGCCCTCCACCACGTGCTCCATGCGGCAGGCGGTGGCTTCGGCCGTGTCGGGGGCGATGCGCAGCACTTCGGTCAGGAAATTGCGGATCACTTTGTGGCGTTTGTTGATTTCGCCGGCAATCTCGGCGCCCTTGGGCGTCAGCGTGATGTGGCTGTAGGGGGCGTAATTGATGAGCCCTTTCTCCTCGAGGCTTTTGAGGGCGCCGGTCACCGTGCCGCGCTGAACACCGAGGTGTTCGGCGATGTCTTTGGCGCGGGCCGCATCGTGGACACGCTCCAGCAGCCAAATGGCCTCCAGATAATCCTCCATGCTTTCGGTGAGCGCCATTTTTTTTGTCATAAAGCCTCCAAAAATCAATGGGTTGACTTATATTAACGGGTGGCCGTGATAAGTCAATCCAAAAAAGTTAGGTGGGCCCAAGAATTTCTTGACACCGCAAAAAGTTTGGTGTACCAAACTTACAAAAAATGGAGGTGGGATTGCATGCAGATACCGATGAGACAGATGCAGGACAATCAATCCGGAACCATCCGGGCCGTGCGGGCCGACGGCGAGCTTGGCCGCCGCATCCGTGACATGGGCCTGGTGCCGGGAACCGAGATTCGCATCCAGGGGCGTGCCCCCCTCTACGACCCGGTGGCCCTGCGCGTGATGGGGTTCACCCTGACCCTGCGCAACAACGAAGCCGATTTTATCGACGTGGAGGTCGATTGACATGTCCGATATGACACTGGCCCTGGCCGGCAACCCCAATTCCGGCAAGACCACGCTCTTCAACGCCCTCACCGGCGCCCGCCAGCACGTCGGCAACTACCCCGGGGTGACGGTCGAGAAAAAAGAAGGCATTCACGTCCACGCGGATCGCCGTTTTAAGATCGTGGATTTGCCCGGGACCTATTCTCTGACCGCCTATTCTCTGGAAGAGGTGGTGGCCCGCGATTTCCTGGTGAACGAAAGACCGGCCGCGGTGATCGACATCGTGGATGCGGCCAACCTGGAGCGCAATCTCTACCTGACGCTGCAGTTCATGGAATTGGGCGTGCCCGTGATCGTGGCCCTCAATATGATCGATGTGGCCCGGCAACGGGGCATTGCCATCGATACCGAAAAATTGAGCCGGCTGCTGAACGTGCCGGTGGTGGCCACCATCGCCCGTCGCGGCGAGGGCAAGGCCGAGCTGATCGAGGTGGCCGAACGGATCGTCGGCGAAGGGGTCAAACCGCAGACGCTGGACATTTCCTACGGGGAGGACATCGACCACGCCCTGGCGGAGATGGAAAAAGCCATCAACGCGGCCAACCACCTGACGGATATTTATCCGGCCCGGTGGGTGGCCCTGAAATACATGGAGCACGACGAGCAGGTTCTCGCATTGGGCCGCCAGACGGATGCCGCGCTCGCGGCCTCGCTGGAAACCATCGTCGCCAGGGTGACCGATCACATCAAGGCCACCCACGATCTCTACCCCGAGGCGGTCATCGCCGATCACCGCTACGGGTTCATCAAGTCGATCCTCCAGCAGGGGGTCCTGTCCGTCAAACACGACCGGGACCGCCTGTACATGTCCGATCGGATCGACAGCGTGCTGACCAACCGTTTCGCCGGCCCGTTGATCATGCTGGCCGTGGTCTGGGGGCTCTACCAGTTTACCTTCACCTACAGCGCACTGCCGGTGGCCTGGCTGGAAGGCTTTTTCGGATGGCTGGGAGGCATGGCCGAGGCCTTTCTGCCGGACGGGCTGATCAAGTCGCTGGTCGTCTCCGGCATCATCGACGGGGTCGGTGGGGTTTTGGGGTTCGTGCCCCTGATCATGTTCATGTTTCTGGGCATCGCCTTCCTGGAGGACTCGGGCTACATGGCCCGGGTGGCCTTCATGCTGGACCGGGTCTTCCGGGTCTTCGGGCTTCACGGCAGCTCGGTGATGGCCTTCATCGTTTCCGGCGGTATCGCCGGCGGTTGCGCCGTCCCCGGGGTCATGGCCACGCGCACGCTCAAGTCGCCGCGCGAGCGCCTGGCCACCCTGCTCACAGTGCCTTTCATGAATTGCGGGGCCAAGCTGCCGGTATTCGCCCTGCTGGTGGCGGCCTTTTTTGCCTCCCACGAAGCGCTGGTCATGTTCATCATCACCCTGGTTTCCTGGGCAGGGGCGCTGCTGGTGGCCAAGCTGCTGCGCAGCACGGTGGTACGGGGGGAATCGACACCCTTTGTCATGGAGCTGCCGCCCTATCGCCTGCCCACGTTCAAGGGGCTTTTGATTCATACCTGGGAGCGGACCTGGCAGTATGTGCGCAAGGCCGGCACCGTCATCCTGGGCATTTCGATCGTGCTCTGGGCCCTGATGACCTTTCCGGGCGCTCCGGATGCCGTCCGGCAGCAAATTGAAACGGATCGCCTGGCCGCGATGGCGGCGGCACCCGCTGCGGCGCAGGAACTCAAGGGCGCCGCCGGAGGGGCCGCGTTGAGCGCGGCGGCCCAAGCCCTTCAGGGGGAGCTCGACGTCATCGCCGCGCGCGAGGCCGAGGCGGGCCTGCGCTACTCCGTGGCCGGGCGGATCGGGACGGCCCTGGAAGCGCTTTCGCAGTGGGCCGGGTTCGACTGGCGCACCAATATCGCCCTGGTGGGCGGTTTTGCCGCCAAGGAAGTGGTGGTGTCCACCTTGGGGACGGCCTATTCTCTGGGTGAGGTCGATCCGGAGGCAAACGCGTCCCTGTCCACGAAGCTGGCCACGGCACCCGGCTGGCGGCCGCTCACGGCCATCAGCCTGATTATCTTCACCATGTTCTACGCGCCCTGCTTCGTGTCGGTGGTCTGTATTGCCCGCGAGGCCGGCGGCTGGAAATGGGGGGCCTTTTCGATGGTGTTCAACACCGTGCTGGCCTTCAGCCTGGCGGTGGTGGTCTATCAGGTGGGGACCCTCTTGGGATTTTAAAGGAGCCAACCGGTGGAAACCCTCATCGTTCTGATCATTGTCGCTTTGGCGGTCGTCTATCT
>CAYMAR010000017.1:17989-25587 GCA_964388465.1 uncultured Desulfobacteraceae bacterium | reverse complement strand
TGCCGTTCCCCGCCCCCCGCGAGGGGGCCGGGCCCCCTTCATAACGCCCTTCGTCACCGGCATTGGCCCCGGCGCCTGAATTGACACTGCAAGAAGCGCTTATTAATTTTTATTTTTAATTCTTCAAAAGTCGTATTTGAAACGCCTTGAACACACTCAACCAAGGAGACGCCCATGGAAACTGAGGAACTAAAAGGGACCGCCCGGCGCCTGGTCGCCAGGGGCAAAGGCATTTTGGCCGCCGACGAAAGCACTCCGACCATCAAGAAGCGCTTCGACGCGATTCAGGTCGAGTCCACGGCCGCCACCCGCCAGGCTTACCGTGAACTGCTCTTCAGCGCTGAAGGCATCGAAGCCTTCATCAGCGGCGTCATCCTCTTCGACGAAACCCTTCGCCAGACGGCGGCCGACGGCACGCCTTTTCCGCAACTGCTGGCCGACCGGGGTATCGTTCCGGGCATCAAGGTGGACCGGGGCGCCAAACCCATGGCCGGCTTCCCCGGCGAGAAGATCACCGAGGGGCTGGACGGGTTGGGGGAGCGGCTGGCCGAATACCGGCAGCTGGGCGCACGCTTCGCCAAGTGGCGGGCGGTGATCACGATTGCCCATACCCTGCCGAGCAGCGCCAACGTGCAGGCCAACGCCCACGCGCTGGCCCGCTACGCGGCCCTGTGCCAGGAGGCCGGGCTGGTGCCCATCGTCGAGCCGGAAGTGCTGATGGACGGCGACCACGACATCGCGCGCTGCGAAACCGTTACGGCGCGTACGCTCCAGGCCGTATTCGACGCCCTCTTCCACCAGCGGGTCGACCTGGAAGGCATGCTGCTCAAACCCAACATGGTAATCTCCGGTCTGGAATGTCCTGATCAGGCCGATATCGAAACCGTCGCGGCCCGGACGGTCCATCTGTTTCGCAAGGTGGTGCCGGCGGCCGTGCCCGGGATCGTGTTTCTCTCCGGGGGTCAGAGCTCGCTGGCGGCTACCGCTCATCTCAATGCGATGAACGCTCTGGGTCCCCACCCGTGGGAGCTGTCCTTTTCCTACGGCCGGGCGCTCCAGGAAGACACCCTCAAGGCCTGGGGCGGCGATTCCGGCCGCGTGGCGCAAGCCCAGAAGATCTTCCACCACCGCAGCAAGTGCAACGGCGCCGCCCGCTACGGCGAATACCGCGCGGCCATGGAAGACATGGCCGCCTGAAGCCCCCACCCCCTGATCGGATCGTCTCCGGGGCGCACGCCCCGGAGATGATGGTGACCGCGACGGCTTTCGACCGTTCGGCACCAAAAGAAAAGATGTGCCGGCCGGGTGCGATCCTCGAATTCATATGATTACGATTGTTCGATTTTCTGGACATTTTACCCCGATTGGTGTATGGCGGATGGACGGTTGTTCATGATGCCCGGGACGCGCTGCCCGAGAGCCGTTGCCGGATGGGCTGATATTTCTACCACAAATGCGCTGTTGCTTGGTTTTCTTCTGCGGAGCTTCGAATGCAGGCTGTTTCGACCTGGTCCCAGTTCAGCATCAGCCAATTCTTCCAATCGTCGTTCAATGTCGCCCTGGCCCGCATGGTGCCTCTGCCGGTCTTCCGGCTCTACTGCTACGTCGTCGGCCTGTCTTACCTGGCGGTGCGACCCGATCACCGGCAGCAGGTCGCCGCAGGCGTCCTCTCCAACCTGTCCTACCTGACCAAGGCGTCTCCCCCGAGCGACGATCTCCTTTGGAAGACCTACCTGGGAATCTTCGAGCACTACTTTGAGAAGCTGGTCAACGCCTACCATCCCACCGAGCGCCTGGAACGCTACCTCGCGGAGCAGATCATGGTGCAGAACGAGGGCTGGCTGCAGCGGGCCTACCGCGAGCAAAAGGGTCTGATCCTGGTCAGCGGCCATTTCGGGGCGGTGGAATATCTGCCGCTTTTCCTGGCCTTGAAAAGCTATGCGCCGGCCATGATCATGCGGTTTAAAACCGAACATCTGCGGCGGGAATGCACCTTCCGGTGCCGGCAGTTTGACGTTGAGGCCATCGATGCCGACCAGCCCAACGCGGCCCAGAAGGCGCTCAAAGCCGTCAAGCAGGGACGGGTCCTGGTAACGCTCTGCGACGAGTTCTCCCACTGGCGGCCGCACCGCGACCGTTACGTCTCGGTCCTGGGCCGCCGGGTGCGCGCGGACCGGACGCTCGACGTGCTTCACCGTCGCAGCCGGCCCCCGGCCTGCCTGGGGCTGGTCCAGCGCACCCCCGGCGGTTTTACCCTGCAGATTGAGCCGATCACGGACGGCGGGAAGACCAGCCGGCTCTCCGAGCGATCATGGCGGATTCTGGAGGGTTATGTCCGGCGCTTCCCCGAGCAGTGGTATCAATGGCGAGCGCTGGCCAGCGAGTTGCGTGCATATGGGAAGCGTGGTGCCTGAAAAGCTTTGAGCACAGGCCATCAGGGGCGGCATGCTCCGGATTTCGCACCTGGGGCATGGATTCGTCGCATTTCGGTATTATCTTCACAGTTTAACAGTTTGATTGCTCAAATGCGCTTGCACGCGAAAGGAGCTTCTGCTTCTATCATGCCACCTGCCCCCATGCCCAAGGACATTTGCTGCGAGAACTTCAAGGGCCTCCTGGCGTATGTCCATAGCCACTTCGGCGACGAGGGCGTTCGGCAACTCACGGACGGGCTGGTGGATGGCGCCTATTGCGTAAGAGACAAATTCGCCCCCGACCAGATCATTCCCATTCGACGCGAGCACCTGACCGATTCGGCCTACTGGGTGTCCAACGCTTTTTCCCTTGCCCTGCTGGGCAACGCCAAAAACCTGCTGCCCGGCCCCAAACCGCTTTACACGGCGGGCTACGCCATGGTTCGGGAAAGCCTTTCGCGTACGACCCTTTTCGCCGCCCGGCTGGCCGGACCCCGGCGGTTGGCCCAACGGGCGGCCCGCATCAACGCCCGTTTCAACCGCACCAAGGATGTGCATCTGGCCGAGGCCACCGACACCTCGCTGGCTTTCGAGCTCAACTACCGTTCCGGTTTTAAGATGACACCGGACGTTTGCGATTGGAACCTCGGCATCTACAGTGGGATCGCCTCCCTTACCGGGGTGACGGGCGTCGTGGGCCGGGAGACGGCCTGCGTGCTGCAGGGGGCGCCTCACTGCCGACTGGAAATCACCTGGAAAAAAAACCGGCTGATCCCGCGTCTCCTCCGCGGCGTCCTGACCCCGATCGTGGGCTGGTGCGTCCGGGATCTGATCACCGATTACGAACGAACGATTGAAGAGCGCACATCCCTTTTCGACAAACTGGCCGCGTCTGAAAACAAGTACCGCACGCTCTTCGAGGATTCACAACAGCCCATGAGCCTCACCCACGAAGGCCGTCTGGTGGAAGTCAATCCCGCCTGGCTCAAACTCCACGGTTACAGCGACAAGGCGGCCGTCCTCGGCCGCGATATCATGGACTTTATCCACCCCGACGACCGCCGGCTGCTTGCGGCCCGCCGCGCGAGCGCATCTCCCCAAACGCCCGAGGTCGCAAGGATGCGCGACCTGACCGCTACCGGGGAGACGATCGAAGTGGAAATCTACGTCAGCCGCATCGGATACGGCGGCCAACGATCCATGCTGGCCACGGTGAAGGACGTCACCGAGCAAAAGAAGGCGGAAGCCAATCGGCTGCAGCTCGAAGCCCGTCTGCAGCGGGCCGAAAAAATGGAGGCCGTGGCCGCCCTGGCCGGCGGGGTGGCGCATGATCTCAACAACATTCTCTCGGGTGTCGTCGGCTATCCGGATCTTCTCCTGATGCAGCTTCCCGACGACAGCCCGCTGGTCGAGCCGCTGCAGACCATCCAGGAATCCGGAAAGAAAGCGGCGGCCATCGTCGAGGATCTTCTGACCCTGGCCCGGCGCGGCGTTGCCACACGAGAAGTCGTCAATCTCAACGCGGTGATCGATCGGTATATCACCAGCCCCGAATACCGCCGGATGCTCTCCTTCAATCCGGGCGTCGCGGTGAATGTCCGCAAGGATCCCATGCTTCTGAGCCTGAGCGGCTCGCCGGTGCACCTGTCTAAAACGCTGATGAATCTCGTCGCGAACGCGGCCGAGGCCATGCCCGGGGGCGGGCGCATCACGATCACCACGGCCAACCGGCATATCGAGTCACAGACGCGGGGCTACGAAGAAATGCCCGACGGCGACTACTGTGTCCTGACTGTCCGCGATACGGGGATCGGCATTTCCGAGGAAGACCGCGACAAGATCTTCGAACCCTTCTACACGAAGAAAAAGATGGGGCGCAGCGGCACCGGCCTGGGGATGGCCGTGGTCTGGGGAACGGTGCAGGATCACGCCGGATTCATCCGGGTTGAGAGCAAGGTCGGCGAAGGCACTGTCATGCGACTTTACTTCCCGGCCACGCGCGAACCGGTGACGGCCTCAGAGGACCCGCCCGTCGATTTGGAGCATGTCCGGGGACGCGGTGAAACCGTTTTGGTGGTTGACGATGTCGCCGAGCAGCGGGCCATCGCCCGCCGCATGCTCGAAACCATGGGCTACCGTGTGGCCGTGGCGGCCAGCGGGGAGGATGCGCTGGCCTATCTGGATACATCGCCCTGTGATCTCGTCCTGCTCGACATGATCATGGATCCGGGTATCGACGGCCTGGAGACCTACCGCCGTATGGTCGCGCAGCGGCCCGGGCAGAAGGCCATCATCGCCACCGGGTACTCGGAAACCGACCGGGTTCGCGAGGCCCAGTCTCTGGGTGCCGGCCCCTATCTGCAGAAACCCTACACCCTCGAGGCGCTGGGAAAGTCCGTGCGCACCGAGCTCGACCGACAGGCGAAGGCCTCCTGACACCGTCCTGTTTGCGGCCTTGGTGGCCTGAAGCCGCCGAGACCGGCACCATCTGCACAGCCATCGGCGTGGCCGCCGGTCTGCAGCGCGCCGGCCTCGACTTCAAGCTGATCTGGTTCGACGCTCACGGCGACTTCAACACCCCGGAGACGACCCCCAGCGGATTTCTGGGCGGCATGCCGTTGGCCAATCTGGCGGGCCGCGGCGATCTGACCATGCCCTCGGCAGTCGGTCAGTCGCCGCTCCCCGAAAACCGGATCATCCTGACCGACGGCCGCGATCTGGACCCGGAGGAGGCCGCGATGTTGAAACGCTCGCAAGTGGTGCACCTGCCGGATCCGGGGAACTTGAGCGGCCACCTTTTGGGGGAGGATCCGCTTTGGGTTCACTTCGACGTCGACGTGGTCGCACGGGCGGAATCCCCGGCCCAGAACTATCCGGCCGAAGGGGGGCCGTCCGCCGCGGCGCTGATGCCGCCCATGCAGAGATATTTGATTTCGAGATATTCGTCGAGGCCGTACTTGGATCCCTCCCGGCCGATACCGGAGGCCTTCATGCCGCCGAAGGGGGCCACGGGCGTGGAGATGATCCCGGTATTGATTCCCAGGATGCCGTATTCCAGCCCTTCGGACAGTCGCCAGACCCTTCCGATGTCCCGGGTGTAGAAATAGGCGGCCAAGCCGTATTCGGTGGCGTTGGCCATGGCCAGCGCCTCGGTCTCGGTGTCGAAGCGGAAAAGGGGCGCCACCGGGCCGAAGATTTCTTCCGCGGCCAGATCCATGGATGCGGTGGCGCCGGTCAGTACAGTGGGTTCGTAAAAACTGCCGCCAAGGGCATGCGGGCGCCCCCCCGTCACCAGCCGGGCACCCTGGCCGACGGCATCCGCCACGAGGCTTTCCACCTTCCGGAGGGCGGCTTCGTCGATGAGCGGCCCCAGATCTGTCGGCCCGGCGAGACCGTCACCCACCGTGAGCGCGTTGACGGCTTCGGCCAGCTTGGCCGTAAAAGCATCGTGGATACCCGACTGCACCAGTAGACGGTTGGCGCAAACGCAGGTCTGGCCGGTATTGCGGTATTTGCAGATCAGCGCCCCTTGCACGGCAGCGTCCAGATCGGCGTCGTCGAAAACGATGAAAGGCGCGTTGCCGCCCAACTCGAGCGATACTTTTTTGACCGAATCGGCGCACCGGGCCATGAGGCGCTTGCCCACGGCGGTCGAGCCGGTGAAGCTCAGCTTGCGCACCACAGGGTTGCCCGTGAGTTCGGCGCCGATATTCCGTGCTGATCCGGTAACCACGTTCAGCACGCCGGCCGGGAGGCCGGCCTGTTCCGCCAGGACCGCCAGGGCCAGGGCCGAAAACGGGGTGGCACCGGCCGGTTTGGCCACCATGGTGCAGCCGGCCGCCAGGGCGGCGCCCGCCTTGCGGGTGATCATGGCGGCCGGAAAGTTCCAGGGCGTGATCGCCGCGCAGACCCCGACGGGCTCCTTGAGCACCACGATGCGGTTGTCGCGCTGGGTGGCGGGAATGGTGTCGCCGTACACCCGTTTGCCCTCTTCGGCAAACCACTCGATGAAGGCGGCCGCATAAGCGATTTCCCCCTGGGATTCCGACAGGGGTTTGCCCTGTTCGGCCGTCATCAGACGGGCCAGATCCTCGCGGTGATCCATGATGAGCCCAAACCACCGCCGCAGCGGATCGGCGCGCTCCGCCGCGGTGCGGGCGCGCCAGTCTGGATAGGCCCGCTCGGCGGCCTGGATGGCGCGCCGGGTTTCGTCCCGCCCCATGTCGGGCACGCGGCCCAGCCGTTCGCCCGTGGCTGGATTGGTGACCTCCAGGGTAGCGCCCGAGTCCGCATCGTGCCATGATCCGTCAATGAAAGCCTGTTGGCGCCAAAGGGCCTTGGTTTGAAGTTTCAGCATGGGCCTCACCTCCTGGGCGGACGGCCGTTCGGACGGCGCATCGCCGGTTGACGATTCACATGTTAGTTACGAATATAAGACCGCGCCCTCTGGATACAAATGACAGACGGGCTTCCAAATCGTCTTCACAGCGAATTGTTACAAGCGCACCGGGTTCGGCGGCGATCCCCGGTCGGGAACGCGGTCATGCCCTCAACCAACAGCAGCCAAGCCTGCCCTCTCTGCCACGGCCGGCAGAGCACGAATTTCCACCAGGACCAGCAGCGGCCATACCGGCGCTGCCGGGTTTGCCGCCTGGTCTTCGTGCCGTCCGTTTACCATTTGGCACCGCCAGCCGAAAAGGCCGAATACGACCGACACCAGAACCGTACGGATGATGCGGGTTACCGGCGGTTTCTTTTCCGCCTCGCCGGTCCGCTTGGCGCGCGCCTGGCTTCCGGCAGCCGCGGACTCGATTTCGGCTCGGGGCCCGGACCGGTCCTGGCGGCCATGCTGGAAGCGGCCGGTCACGCGGTCAGCCTGTATGATCCCTTCTACGCGGCCGACCCTGCCGTGCTGACCGCTCGGTACGATTTCGTCACCGCCACGGAAGTCGTTGAACATCTTCGCCGCCCCGGTGCTGAACTCGAAAGGCTCTACCGCCTGCTGAAACCCGGCGGTCTTCTGGGCATCATGACCAAACGCGTCATCGACCGTGAGCGTTTTGCCCGCTGGCACTACATCCGTGACCCGACCCACATCTGCTTTTTCTCTCGCGAAACCTTCATCTGGCTGGCGGACCGGTGGTGCGCCCGCCTGGACATTGTCGACCGGGACGTTATCATTAT
>CAYMAR010000017.1:0-17889 GCA_964388465.1 uncultured Desulfobacteraceae bacterium | reverse complement strand
CCGTCCGGCGACTCGACGAGCGCATCCTGCGCGAAGCCGGGCTTACGCGCCAGAAAAGGGTATACATCCGGGCTCTGGCCGAGGCCGTGGCCACCGGACGCCTCCGGTTGAACGCCCTTGCGGCCATGCCCGACAACGACGTCCGCGAGGCGTTGATGCAGATCAAGGGCATCGGACCGTGGACCGCCGACATCTATTTGCTCATGGCCTTGAGGCGGGCGGATATCTGGCCCCGGGGGGATCTGGCCCTCGACACAGCGCTGACCCAAATCAAGCACCGGGGGCGCCCTCTGTCGGCTTCGGAAGCAGCCGCCGTCATCTCGAGCTGGCGACCCTGGCGATCGGTGGCCGCCCGGATTCTATGGCATGCCTACCTGTCCACGCGAAACCGTTCGGCACCGGAGGCGCTTTAGATGCCCCGGCGCGCGAAAATCAGATGGGGCGGTTGTTCAGCGGGCGCCAAGCAGGGGATCTGCGCCCTGTGCGGACGCACCGCGCCCTTGACGTTTCATCACCTGATCCCTCGGAAGCTGCACCGCCGGGCCCGTTTCCGCAAACATTTCACCCGGCAAGCGCTTATGCGCGGGGCGGCCCTTTGCCGACTGTGCCACGACGGTCTCCATGACCTGTACGACGAGATGACCCTGGCCCGCTCGCTGCGGACCATCGCCGAGCTGAAGCGCGATCCGCGGGTTCGGAAACATGCGGCCTGGGTGCGCAGGCAAAAAACCTTGTAGCCTGAGGCCGGACGATTTTCTCGGACGCGTTAAGGGCGCGGGGCCGAGGTCGTCGCCCCGCCGCCGTCCCTCACCCATCTTGTAATTGCCTTTTTTACGATGAGGGGTTAAGTCGATCTAAGTCTGCGCGCGAGAAACACCGGCCCCATCCCTTGACAAACGCGACCACCCGGGGGTCTCGACAGCAAGCGACTGGGCCGCCGCCCTGGATAGCAGAACCTGCACAGATCCAGCATCGATGCAAACCCAACAGGTCTGAGCCCGGGGTAATCGCCCCAATCGCCGGTACGGCCCCTGATGCCCATGGCATCGTCGGGCTTGGGCTGCAAGTCTTTTCCTGATCAAACTGAAAGGAGGTGTTCGATGAAGCCCAGCCGAACAACAGCCACGATGGCGGGGGAGGCCAGCATTACCCGTCGGGAATTGAAAACCCTTGTTGCCGCGGCCCTGGAGGGCAAGTTGAGCACCCACTGGTGCTTGCATTCCGCCGACAGCAAGTACTATCTGCCGTCCTTGGAAGAAGCCAAGGCGATTATCGACCGGAGCAACATGATTGATCTGGCCGGCCCTTCAGGGGCCAAGGGCCGGGGTGAATGCTTTGACTGCGATGACTTCTCACTTCTGCTGAAAGCCCGGTTCGCCTATGCCGCCTACACCAACAAAGAGAAGCACGTCAATGCGCCCTACTGCTTCGGCATCGCCTGGGGCATGCTGCCTTTTCCCTTTCCACACTCCCTGAACTGGATGGTAACCGACGACCGCCGCCTTCATTTTATCGAACCCCAGCGGCAGGAAATCATCCCGCGGGAACGCTATGCCAACTACCGCTTTATCAATCTGATGCTGGTTTAAGCCTGCGCTTCGGAATGCGGTGCAGGCAATGCGCATGCCGCCGAAATGGCTACCGGGCGCGGTTCAGGCCCATTAGCAGGGCCATCAGGTCCCTTGGGGCGGACCGCCGCGAGAAAAATCGGCGCACCCGATCCAACGGGTTGGGTTCCCCCGCGTACAGCGAGAGGGCCAGTTGCGTGTAGTCATCGATATGCCGCCCGAGGAAATGGGCTTTCAGTCGCTTGGCGTAATCGCCGAAGGAAAATTCATGGTCCGCGAAAGACTGCACCAGCGCCCTGGCGGCAAGTTCACCGTAAGACAACGCCATGTGAAGGCCGCCGCCAAACGCCGGCTCGATGCCGGCGGCATCGCCCACCAGGAGGACGTGGGGTTTCGAAACCGGCGCCCGATCGGAGAACCAGCGAATCGGATGACTGCCCCATACCTGCGAGGCCGCGTGGATATGGCGGGTCTCCAGCGCCCGGCACAGGGCCGCTTTCATCCTACCGGCGGGCAAGCCGGGTTGCAGTCGGAAATGGACGATGCCGTGGTGCATGTGGGGCACACCCTTCTTCAGGCAGGGGCAGTGCCAGATATATCCCTGCATACCGCTATCGATCGGCAGAAGTTCGAGCCGCATCGTTTTGCGATCGAATTCCTTGTCGTAGCGCGGGTCGGCTGGGGCGGTAATCTGGAGGGTGGGGGCCAGACCGATGCCGGCCGGTGCTGCCATCAAGCGGCGCACCCGGCTGAGGGCGCCATCGGCACCGACGAGCGCCTTGAGGCGATAGCGGCCGCGGCTGGTCTCGACCGTCAGCCCGGCCCTCTCCTCACGGGCGGCCAGGTATTCTTCCTGGGCCTGAAAGCGCATGCCGCGGTCGATGGCCGTGCGCCACAGCAAATGGTCCAAATCTTTCCGTGCGACCATGCGGAACGGGCGGAAGGCGCGGTACCGCCAGCGCTGACCACTATGGCTGAATTCGACGTCGGGAATGTGGAGACAGGGTATATCCAGGTCGATCGCCAGGGTGCGCAGCACATCATCACTCCAGGCGCCCAGCCCGCCGGCGCAGAGTTTGTCACGCGGCATCGCCGCCTTCTCGATGACGAGCGTGCGCTCCGCCAGTGCCGCGGCATACCTGTGGAGATGCAGCCACGTCGATGCACCGGCCGGACCGGCACCAACGATCATGGCATCGAAGTCGGAGATGGTTTCCAAAGGAGTAAAGGGTTCGGTGAAACCGTTCCAGGATGAATTACGGCCGCCATCCGGTCATCAGCCTGCAAAATAGCATGGCCGCCTTCAATAGGCCGGAGGAATGCCGCCCTCTTCGATGCCGAGTTCCTGCTTGGCATCGATCAGCTTCTGGCAGTCGGCCGCGCTGACGGCGTAGGTGTCGCCGAAGAGCGCCTGCAGCTCGCCGACCGATCGCGCCTGGAGGAATCCGTCATAAAGTTCCGGGTTGTTGCGGGCCTCGATCATGAAGTCGATGAAGTTTTTGGATTCGCTCACGGCTTGCTCCTCTCGTTGACTGAACGTTGCTAAATGTTCCCGATCCGAACACAACCCCGCGGAAGCCAGGGCGTGTGCGCGTTGGCCGGTCCCGGTGAAGAAAGCGTCGGGGAGGCGCGGCCGGAACCGCGGACCGGCGTTTAGCCAGCAATTATATCGAGAACGGATTGACAGAAAAATACGGGCGACGTTCTCTTCATAGGCCAATCGGCCGGCCGGATCAAGCCTCCATCGCGACAGGACTTCTGGTGCGTGCACGTCGCGCAGCCCCTGTTTGCCGGCGCCACCGCTTTCCGGTAGGCCGCCGCGGCCCGAATTTTTTTGAGACCGCCCGGGCGATAGGTTCCCAGGTGGTGCCCATCCGTGTGGGCCAGGCTGATGCGGCGATTCGCCCGGATCATCAATTGGCCGTCGCGGCACAAGGGGGCTGACGGCGGGATGGCCGGCAGACGGAGTTTTGCGGAAACCACGTTGATCAGGGGTTCGTTCAACACCGTGGTCCTTAAACCATACAGGTTGATCAGAGCGCTGGTGCGCGCCAGGTCCAGGAATTCCAAAGGCGAAAGGTATTCATGGTTCAAGCCGGAACGACCGGTGCCGGGTCCCAGGAGCCGAATAAGGGTCAGGCCGCCCACGCCGGGATAGCGTGAAAGCAAAACGTCGGCAAAGCGGGGGAGTTCGGGCAGGAGACTTTTGAACGCCATGGTAAAGACGACCACGGCATTACCGGCGGCCAGCGCGTTTTCGAGTCCGCGGGCGACTTCCGGTTGGGTGTCCGCGCCGCGGAAGCGATCGTGCAGCGCGGGGGTCCCTTCCAGGCTTACGGTCAGGGTTAAACCAGGGTATTGCGCCAGTCGGCGGCTCATGCGCGGATTCAGCAGAAGACCATTGGTGTTCAAGAGAATGCTTGTATAGCCTTGCGCGGCCGCTTCGTCGAGAAGCGCGAAAATACCTGGATAGAGAAGCGGCTCGCCGCCGGTGAGATGCAGATGGTCAAAACCGGCCTGACGGCCCTCGCGGACGATGGCCATGGCGACATCCCGCGGCATTTCTTCAGCGTCGTCGCTCGGCGTGCGGGCGAAGCAATGGATACAACGGCAGTTGCATCGCTGGGTGACTTCAAGCCCCAGGCGTCGAAACGTTCTGGCGGGGCCATGGGCGTCGGTGCGGGGCTTCATTCAAGTCCTCATCAGCGGTGCCGCCAACCAACGCAACTCTTCGGCGTAGCGTGTCATCTGCAGCGTTTCCGCGGTTTCCGCGGCGGTGTGCAGCTCATGGCACATTCTGGCGACGAGACGATCGCGGATGCCGGCGCGCTGAATCATTTCCATGAGGCGCGCGCCGAGGTTTCGCTGTTGCCGGGCGGAGGTCCGCGGATAGGCCCGCCAGTCGGACCGGCCGGCGGCGGGAAGGCAGAAATAAACCGCCGAGGGGGTGCCAGCCGCCATATCCGCCTGGATATCGTGCACGTCGTCCAGCAGGCGCCAGGCGCGACCGAAAGCGGCGTAACAGGATTTGACGGCCGCCACGCGCCGCGCCCCGCCGCGCAGCCGGCGGGTCATGATTTCCGGTGCAATAAACCCCATGGCCATCTGCTGGGTAAAACGATCGGCGTAGGCCTCCAAAGAATCGATATCTTCCTGATGGCCGACGCTGGCGTAGTATGTGTCGATGTAGCGCTCCGCAATCATCCGGCCGCCGTCATCCGTCGCGGTGATATCGTCAAGCGCGCGACGCATGAAGAGCCACAGCTGACTGCGGATCAGCACGTTGAGATGGCTTGCCGGCAGCTCGTTGTCGTTGAGGTGATCATCCAGAAGATGAAGCAGCATTGCTGTGGCGTGAACCATCTGGAGGCGCTTTTTTTCCGTGCGGTTGAGATGCGCGTGCGGCGGCCGGGAGTGCTCCAGTCCGACGAGGATCGTCCAGGCGGGTGGATAAAACCCCTGAAAAAAATTGAACCGGGCGGCAAACGAAAGCTTCAGGTGGCGGGCGAGCGCCAGCAGTGCTTCCGTCTGAACGGATGTCGGCAAGGATTGGAGCACCGCTATGATGGCCCGATGCAGCGCGGCCGCATAGGTCTGCTCCTCCTCGCGAAGGACAACTGTTCCGAACTCGATGGCCGTTCCAGGCGGCTGCAGGAATTCTTCAGAAGGTGTCATCGTCTATGGGGGTCGCCGCGGTCCCAAGGGACAGGCCCGTCACTCCAGGCGATCCAGATCCCACTGCAGGTTCTTTTCGATAAACAGCGCAATGGCCCGGTCGCGATAATCTTCCGCCTTAAATCCATGGAGCTGGCTGTAGCGGCCGCCGGATTCAAGCATGTACTTCCCGATCGTGCCGTAGGTTCGGGCGAGTTCGATCCGGGCCCCCAGGCGTTCGCCTTCATCGACGGCCCGCTGCAACCATTTAAAGCCCTTGCGCGGCCGGCCGCGCAGAAAATGATACCGGCCCTGCAAACGGAAAGCTTCGGTACGGTGCTGAGCGGCCTTGGCGGTGGTCTTGCACAGCAGCCGGCAAGCCCTGGCGGCCTGCGCTCCGATGTCGATCGATGCCGGCCGGCTCCGGTGTCGGGCTGCCGCTTCCCACTGGGCGAGTAGCAGTTCGAGTTTGCTGCGGGCATAAATGGAAAGCTGGATCGGGGCCGCCGGAAACGCCGCCCGTATTTCCTCAGCAATCTTGAGACTGCGGGCGGCGAGATCCAGGTCCCCGTGCAACGTAAAAATACGTGCATGCGAGGAATACAAGTCGAGCAGCGAGATCCTAAACCCCTTTTTTTTCGCAAAAACGATTGCTTCCGCGGCAATTGCCTGGGCATCGGCCAGCTGGCGGCTTTCTAAAAAGCGTTTCAGGTTTAACAGATAGTTCAGCAGAATCGAAACATCGTTTTCATAGACCTCCGCGATGCGGGTCAATTCGTTCGCCACGACCTGGGCCTGCTCCAATGCGCCCGTATATATCGAGAGGCAGCCGTGCCAGTAAAGGTATTGGGAGGCGCTGAAGAGCTCTCCGTAGTCGAGACTGGCGTTTACCAGCGCCATGTCACAGGTGCGGATTTGGTCCCAATCGCCGGCCAAATAATTACGGACGGTCTGCATGAAGTCGAACAGCATGAAGAGCTTGGTTTCGCTGCGATCGATATACTTGCGAGCGCTTTCCAGGATCTTCCGACTCAGGCGGAAGGACAGGCCGGAAAAAGCAAACAGGCAACTGGACTCCAGAAAGATTTCGCGGCGGATATCCGGCGCGGTCATCCGGAAGCGGGTAGCCTTGCCGCAAATGATCAGCGACTCGATAAAAAATCTTTTGGGGTTGACGATACTCAGGGCTTTACACTTTTTATGGAGGAAATCCAGCGCCTGGATATCGCGGTCCCGGGCGGTCCGGCGGAACTTCAGGAAAGGCAGATACAGGGCGATGTAGAAATGGAAAAAGGCGATCAGCAGCTGGAGTGTCGTCACGGCAGCGCCTCGGGGCGCTTGATGCCAGCCCTGAATGCGGATGCGGTCGAAATATTCCAGCGCTTCATCGTATTGACCGCGGTTATAGAGGGCCAGAGCGATGCTCTTTTCGAGCAGCACCACTTTTTCCGCATCGATGTCGGCCGCCGGGTCGCGGCGATAGAGGGCAAGGGCTTCCTGGTAGTAGTGCAGCGCCTCGCTCGATGCGGAGGCTTTCGCGGCTTCCTCGCCGGCTTTGATCAGGGCCTCCTCGGCTTTGTCCGGGCTCTCGGCCCGGCTGTAGTGGTAGGCCAGCATACCGTAGAAGGCGTGCAGCTTGTCGGCAAATACGGTTTGAATCGTGTCGGCCACTTGGCGGTGCAGGCGCTTGCGTTTTTCGGGAAGAATCGATGCATAGGCCGCTTCCTGAGCCAGGGCGTGACTAAAGAAATACTCCAGTTCCTCCAGCCGCCGCCGTTCATGGATCAGCTCCGCGTTTTTGAGATAGGCCAGATGACGGTCGATCGGGATGGCTTGATCCGCCACCTCTGCAAGAATCCGATAAAAAAAGCTGCGGCCGATCACGGCGGCCACCCGGAGCAGTTTGCGGGCCTCATCCTCCAGGCGATCAATCCGTGCCATGAGCACATCGCGGATGGTGTGGGGGATGGTGACACGGTGAAAATCAGCCGTCAGTTTGAATTTCCCACCGCGAACGACGACGGCGCCCTGATCGATCAGCGAGCGGACGATTTCTTCGACAAAATAGGGGTTGCCGCCGGCCCGGTGAATGATGGGTCCCAAAACCGACGGCTTTAGGCCCCGGTCGTTGAGCATGTTGGTGATCAGTTTTTCGCTTTCGTGCCCATCCAGCGGTTCCAGCATCAAGTCCAGTTGGGCGGTCCAGGTGTCGGCCCGGGTGGATTCCAGAATGCGCTGTCCGGTTCTGACATAACCGGGGCGGAAGAGGTTCACGAACAGAATCCGCTCGCTGGCCGCCAGGCGAAAAAGCGATTCGAGCATCTCGAGCGAACTGCGATCCGCCCAATGCAGATCATCGATGACGATCACCAGGGGGCGCTCGGTGCTCAGCCGGGTAAAAAAATCCCGCATGGACTTGCGGATCAGTTTTTCGAGGGCCTCGCCCTCGATGCCCTGCACGCGCTCCTTATAGGGCGCTGGCAGAGGCAAACCCATGAGCGTGGCCACGAACGGGAGGATGTCGCGGGTTTGCGCACCAAAGTGTTTCTGAGTGGCCGTTTTCAGCCGTTCAAAGGCCTCGGCCGCGCTGTGACTGGTTTTGATCGGAATCCATTGCCGCAACAGTTCGATGATGGGATGGAAGCTCAAGTTGCGGCCCATTGAAAGCGCACGTCCTTCCAGGAAGAGGGTTTTGCGGACGATTTCGCACTGCTTCAGCTCGGCCACCAGTCGTGATTTGCCGATGCCGGCTTCACCGACGATGTTGACGACACCACCGGTGCCCGCAAGCACTTTGCGAACCTGTGCTTCGAGTTGGATCAACTGTTTTTCGCGGCCGACCATGGATGAGAAAATCATGCGCTCGCTGCCCGGCCGCGGACGGTGGACATCCGTGCGTCCGGATCTTGCCCGGTAGACCGTTACGCTCCGCGCGCGCCCCTTGATCACTTTCGGCCCCAGGTTCTCAAACGTGAACATCGTCCGGGCCAGCTGATAGACTTCCCGGGTGACGTAGGTCGTCCCCGGCGCGGCCAAATGTTCCATGCGGGAGGCCAGATTGACCGTGTCCCCCACCGCTTTGAATTCGACACGCAGGTCATTGCCCAGGGTGCCCACGACAACCGGGCCCGTATGAATGCCGATCCGCATGCGGATCGGCCCCAGCCCCCTTTGCTTGGCATTGAAGGCGGCGATTTCACGATGGATGGCATCGGCGCTCCAGAGGGCCCGCTGGGGGGCTTCTTCGAGCGCGATGGGTGCGCCGAATAGCGCCATGATGCCGTCGCCGGTCATTTCATTGACCGTACCCTGGTAATCGTTGACTTGCTGAATGAGGATTTCGTAGACCTCGTCCATGATGGTATAGGCCGTTTCCGGGCCGAGGCGCTTGACGAGGGGCATGAAGCCTTCCATGTCACAGAACATGACGGTGACATGCTTGCGTTCACCTTCGATACGGTCGCGCTGGTTCAGGATTTTTTCCGTCAGTCCCTGGGGCAGGTAGCGCTGGATTTTCGTAATTTTCGCGTCGAGGGCCTGCGAGGCGGAAGACAGCGGGTTGGGCGCGTCCAGAACCGTCCCGCATTGATTGCAATAGCGGGCAAATCCTGGATTGGCCGACTGGCATTTTTGACATTGCATCCCAGCATCCCTTGAATGGATCCGGTGCCGATTGTGAAATGCGGGCGGTGAGCGGTTGATTGTTTTTGGATGCGGGCTGCGACAGGTTCGGTTCCGGCGGAGCAGGGGCCGGTTCTGTATGTAAATTTTTTGCCAACTATGCCTTGGAATGTCAAGCCACGAATTGAGGCGGCCGATGAACGTGGGGACCAAACGATATGCTATCGGCCCGATCCGGTCGGCGCCCTGCCGGTTGGTGTCGATTTTGTCTTGCCTTTTTTTTTTAGAAAGCCTATCGTCAGATATTTCGTCATCCACGCTGGCCCACAGGGCGGTGCTGGGCGACGCCGAACTCGTTATGAAGGACACCTCTTTATTCGTACCCATCCACGTTACATTTCATCTCCGGAGAACGCTGTAGCGATTAGATAATCGCAGGCGCGGCCGATTACTATCGTAAGTCGATCCTCTGCGGGCATACCGTCCGGGCCCACCGATTGGATGTAAATGGATGTTAGCGGTAAAAGGCATCCTCCATTACGAAACATTTCTATCATTACCACAAGGAGGATGGCAGCATGGCAACAGGCACGGTGAAATGGTTCAACGACCAGAAGGGGTTCGGGTTTATCGAGCAGGAAGATGGTCCGGACGTATTCGTCCATCATTCGGCGATCAACGCCACCGGCTTCAGATCCCTTAAAGAGGGCGAACGGGTTTCCTTCGATATTCAGGAAGGCCCCAAAGGTCCGGCCGCCGCCAACGTTACGGTAATCTAATTTCTCAGCATCGCGTCACCGGCAGCATCTCTCCGCCCTTCGGAGGGATGCTGTTTTTTTAGGAGGGCAAGTCCCGGGAGGCAGACGATTGGCAAGACCCAACTATAAGTTCAAAAAGCGTCAAAAAGAGTTGAAGAAACAGAAAAAGCGTGAGGAAAAACTCTTGCGCAAGCATGGCAAAAAGGACGCGCCGTCCGATCTGGACGCCGACGCCCCCGAGGGCGAATCGCCTGGGCATGCGTCGGATGCGCACGAAGTCGAACCACTGGATCCCGCGTCCGAAAGCGGAGCCTGAATCCGGCACATCTTCGACGCGGCCCGACGGAGATAGCGCGGGCGGCATCTATTCCCCCCGGGCCCGCAGTCTGGCTGGCGCCTTGGCGTCCTGCTCCTGGTTGAGCTGCAGGGCCACGATGGACAACACCACCAGGCCGGCGCCCGCGAGCTGCCAGGCCGCCATGGTTTCCTGAAGAAAGCAGTAGGAAAGCACGCCGGCCATGATGGGCTCGAGGGTGGCCGTGATGCTGGCGCGCGTGGCGCGGATCAGGTTGACGCTCTCCAGAAAAAGGCCGAAGGGCACGAGGGTGCCCAGCACACCGATATACAGAATCCATCCCCACAGCGCGGCCGAGCGCGCGTGCATGAAACTTTCCAAGGGCTCCAGAAAGATATTCCAGGTCAGCGCCCCGAAAAACATGGCATAGAAAATAACGGTCCACGGACTGTAGCGCCGCATGCCGTATTCCCCCTGGATCGAGTACCAGGCAAAACCCACGGCGGAGAGCAAGCCGCTGACGATCCCCCAGCGGTTGAGCGCCACGATGTTAAGGTCATAGGCCCCCACAACGAGGTAGCACCCGGTAAATGCCCCGGCCAGGGCCATGAGGGTGATCGGGTTCAAACGGTCGCGAAAGAAAAGCACCGCATGCAGGGCAATGAAGGCCGGGGCCAGGTACTGCAGCAGGATAGCCGCCGCCACGTTAATCTTGCTGATGGCGAATAAATACGTAAACTGCACCCCCGCCATGCCGATGCATCCGAAGACAGCGAAATAGGGGATATCGCGCCAATCAATCCGGAGCAGCGCCGGGCGGCGCAGGAGAAGATAGAGCAGCAGACCTATGGCGGCGATGGTTAACCGCAGCTGGACGAGCTGGTACGGGGTGACGCCATGGATGAACAAATACTTGGCGGCCGATCCGGATACGCCCCACAGCACGGCGGCCAGGGTGGCAAAAAGATAGCCCCAGCGCGGGGCCAATACGGTTGGCGATACATTCACGGGATTGTTTCCGTTGGTATGGTGATTCGCTGGCCGCTTCAGGTGAAATGGATTTCGATAACAGGTTGGCGGTGCGATGTAAAGATCGCACGGCGGTCGGCAAACAGGCGCGCACGCCGTTTGGTGTTCAAACGCAAACGTCGCGGGCCGCCGGGATCGGCCCGGCCATGTGATGCTAGGCGCCTTCTTGATGCGGGACGATCAACGTGGAAATGTCCGATTTCTCAGCCAGCAAGCGGGGGACACTGCCAATGATCCGTTCGTGCCAGGTCCCCTTGCCGGAACAGCCGGTGACGATCAGGCTGGCCCGCCATTCCTGGGCGGCCTTCTCGATTTCCTGATAGGGATCCCCGATATACAAGTGGGAACGCGCATTCAGCCCCGCTTGGGTCAATGCATTCTCAACCGATTGAAGCTGGCGGCGGCGGGTCTTGCGATAGTTTTGCACACCCATTGCCGACGAACTCCTGAGGGCTTTTTCCTTACCGACATGGATAACGTTGATTTTTTCCGCAAGCCCTTTGAAGGCCATCAGAAATTCCGTTGCTTTCGCCGCCGCCGGCGACCAATCGGTAGCCAGCATCGGCCGAACAAAAGGATGCGCTTTGGCGGCGGTTTCTTGGCCACCATGCTTGTAAACCAGAATCGGCACCCGGGTGCGCCGGATCAAGGCGGAGATATCCGCGCCGGACACGAGCTGTTCCAGGCGCCCCCGTGTTGGTCGGCCAATCACGATCAGATCAACTTTTTCCATGCTGGCGGCCCGCATAACCTGCTGGACCAAGGTGCCGACAACAATGTGCACGCCCACTTCCAGGCCCTGTTCAAAAAGCTGTTCGGCCCATTCGATGAAATGGATGTTGGCCACCTCCTTGAGCTTGACTTCCTCGCTCTTCTGATAACCGACGCCGCGTCGCATGGCCACCTTGTTCCGCTCCACGACATTGAGAAAGACCACATGATCCAACCCGACGGCCCTTAGGTCCAGCAACGATTCCAAAGCATCGAACACCAGTTCTTGAAACTTGGTGGCGAACAGCATTTTTCGAATGGTGGTCATGGCCCACGTTTCCCGTTGTTTACATTTGGTTCCGCCGCCGTCGCTATGCAATCAGCTTTTTGATTTGATCGGAGAGCGTTTCGGCATCGGCCGGCTTTTCGATGTAGGCCGCCGGGGCCGGAACGTCGCCGCCGCCAAAAGCGGCCAGGGCTTCCTGGGATTTCAGGAAAGAGCGTTGAGAAATCCCCGACAGGATGATCACGGGAATGCCGGCGCATGCGGCATCCGTCTTAAGTTTGCGGTAAAGTCGGATACCGCTTTGCAGCGGCATCATAACGTCCAAAATAATGAGATCGGGGGATTCCTGCGCGACCATCTGCTCGCCCTCCTCGCCATTGGCGGCCTCGATCGGTACACAGCCAAGCTCTTGCACGACGGAGGCGTTGAAAAGCCGAACGTCGGGATCGTCATCAATGACAAGAACTTTCTTGGGCATGATAGGGTTTTCCTTTCACGATGTTGAATCGGCCGGGCGACAAGGCAGTCGAACCACAACGGTGGTACCTTTTCCAGGTGCGGATTCCACCTCGATCGTCCCGTTGTCTTCTTCGATCAGCTTGCGGGTCACCATCATTCCCAGGCCGGTTCCCCGGTGACCCTTGGTACTGAAAAAAGAGGTAAACAACCGCGCTTGAACATCGGCGGTCATGCCGATGCCGTTGTCCTCGATCGCGAAGCGCAGAAGGGCTTCGGTTTCACGCCGTGTGCGGATGGTGACCTGATAGTTTTTCGTATCGTCGTCATCGTCGCGGCAGGCGTCCACCGCGTTCGACAACAAGTTGAGCAAAACGCCGTGAAGGGAATGCGGATCCATGATCACGGTGCCGATGGCGGGATCAAAATCTTTCAAAATCGCAATATCGTGTGCCCGGGCTTCCTCGGTTACCAGGGCGCATACTTCCTCGACGATCTCATTGGGGCGGCAGGGCTCCAGTTCAGGGGACCGCTCTTTGGAATAGCGCAGCAGGTCCATCGCCAGATCAGAGGTGCGATCGATGTTGCGTTTGACCATATCCCAACCATTATGCAATCGGTCACTATCCTGATTGGCGATGCCGACGTCGACGAGGTGTCGCCCTCCCTTGAGGCCATGGAGAATATTCTTGATCCCGTGCGCGACACCGGCCACGGTCTGACCGATGGCGGCCAGGCGCTCTTTGTGCAGCAGTGCCGCTTCGAGCTCTTTGATGATGCGCAAATCCTGGAAGAAGGCGACCGTCCCCATCTTTTGACCTTTTTCATGCAGAATGGCGCCGGCAAAACGGACCGGAATCGAAGCCCCGTCCTGGGAGACGACCGTGGTCTCGCGGGGTGTAATTTCGGCGCACTCCGGGCTCGCGCACATACCGTTCTGGAATTCGGCGGCGAGTTCCACCGGATAAATGTCCGTCAAAAACCGCCTCTGGATAACCTCCGATCGCTGATAGCCGAAAATCTTTTCGGCGGCGGGGTTATAAATGACGATGTGCAAATCCTTATCGGTGGCCACGATCCCGTCGTTGGAGCTCCGGATAAGCCTGGCTTGAAATTGGGCCTGGCGTTTCAGGGCCCGCGTGGCGGACGCAACTTTGGCTTCCAGCTCGAGGGTATGATCCTGCAACTGACGGCGGATGGTCAGTTTTTCACGGGCACGCTGCAGCGCGACGGCCAGGGTTTCGTCCCGCACCGGTTTGTTGATGAAATCAGACGCGCCGTACTTCAATGCCTCGACGGCATTGTCGACGTCCCCATGCCCCGTGATGATGATCACTTCGGCGAGGGTTTCCTTGGCTTTGATTTCCTGCAGCACCTCGATGCCGCCGATCCCCGGCATTTTGATGTCGACCAGGACGACGTCCGGCGCCTGGGCGTCGAAAACAGCCAGTCCCGCCTCCCCGCTCTCGGCGGTCAGCACCTCGTAGCCGTCCGCGCGCAGGGACATGGCCAGAACGCGGAGGATATCGGGTTCGTCGTCGATCAGCAGAATCTTATCCATGGTCACCCACTGACAAGTGAAATATCGGAAAACGCAGTTCGAAGGTGGTGCCCTTGCCGGGCTCGCTGGCGATGTCGATGGTGCCCTCGTAGTCGCGAACGATGCCGTAGGAAATGCTGACGCCGAGCCCGGTCCCCTTGCCCACCTTCTTGGTGGTGAAAAAAGGGTCAAAGAGTTTGGCCTTGACCTCTTCGCTCATGCCCACGCCCGTATCGGCAACGGTCACAACCACCCGGTCGCCCTCCACGAAAGAACGGATGGTCAGCTGTTTTTGACCGTCCCGCCAGCGGTGATCGGCCTGCTTCTCATCCATGGCATCCATGGCATTGGTTACCAGATTGATGAACACCTGCTCCAGGCGGTTGTGGTCGGCCAGAATCCAGGGCAGCTCATCGCTCAGATCCAGGACGAGATCGACCTCGTGCACCGTCAGCTGATGGCCCAGAACTTTGAAGACGTCCTGAATCGGCGCGTTGATATTCACCTTCTGGCGGACCACCTCGGATTGGCGGGCAAAATCCCGCACGTGCTGGATCACCCGCGAGGCGCGCTGCACGTTGCGGCGGATATCTTCGGACAGGGTTTCGATGTCTTCCTTGCTGAAGGTCAGCCCGCGCTTCACCATTTTGTCCAACAGATCGGAGCAGACCTGCAGGACATTCAGGGGCTGGTTGATCTCATGCGCCATGCCGGCGGCCAGCTGGCCGATGGTGGTCATCTTGCTGGCCTGGATGAGCTGGGTTTCCTTCTCGACGCTCTCGGAGATATCGGTGGTGGCCACGATCAGCACATCGCTGTCGCCGTAGCGTGCCGGGCTGATGTTGATGTTGACGTAAAACGGGCGTCCGTCCTTGCGGAAATTGCGCTTTTTGGTGAGCAGCAGCGATTGGCTGCCCGACATGTGCTCCAGCCCCTGCAGCAGCTCTTCGTCCTTTTCGTCGCAGAGGTCGCCGAAAGGTGTCCCCACCAGTTCCTCGTGGGTGTAGCCGTAGATGTCCCGGGCCCGGCGGTTGAAATCGAGTATGGAATGATGATGGCGCTCCAGGATGAAGATCGGGTTCGGGTCGCTGTTGAACAGGGTCCAGTATTTCTCCTGGGACTTGATGTACTGGTCCTGCAGCCGGGCATTCTCCAAAGCGGCGCCGATACGGTTGCCGATCAGCTCGAGCACATGTTTCTGGTCGAGGGAGAAGAAGTCGGGTTTGTTGATGGCGATGCGGATGACGCCGAGGTTGGTGTTCTCCTTGCTCGTAATGGGGATATAGACCCGTGACTGCGGTGTGGCGGCGGGCGGCGATTCACGGCCGTTGCTGCCGGGCGGTTGGTCGGTCACGAGGAACTCCCCGGCCCGGGCCACCTGGCGGATGGTGTGCAATTCCGCACCGTCGGGCAGATCGCAGTCGTCGATTTCGTCTTCGTTACGGCAGTAGCGCGACGAAAAGTCGCCTCTGGCATCCAGGAGAAAGAGGGCAAGGTCGTCGGCGGCCATGAACTGCTGGACTTCGTCGAGGGCGCGATCGATGCGTTCGGCCACCGCCGCATCGTCGTTGAGGGCCGAATAGACCTTGCAGAGGGTCTGCAGCTCACAGGTATGGCGCTCGCGTTCTTCTTCGGCGCGCTTTTCGTCGGTTTTGTCCCACAGGGTTTCGATGGCCCCCAGGATCCGGCCGTCGGTGGATTTGATGGGCGCCGCGGTGAACCAGATCCATTTGCCGCCCGTTCCCAGGCCGGGAAAGAAACCCTCCGCCTCGAAGGCGTTCTCGATCAGGGCCGACTTTCGCCAGTGGTCGCCGTAGAGCGCCTGCATCCCGTCTTCGTCGGCCTGGTCCAGGACGACGTCGGCCAGGGAGGGGCGCTCGGCTTGGTAAAAGGGGTCCCACTGCCGCCGGCTGCCCACCATTTCCTGCGCCGTCTTGCCGGTCAGTTTCTCCAGGGCCCGATTCCAGTGGGTGATCCGGTGGTGCTCATCGATGACGAAGGTGGGGATCGTGCTGCCCTGAATGCTCTGGGAGAGGACCCACTGGCTGCGGACGAGCTCCTGTTCGATTTCGATATAGCGGTTGTTGCGGGCCTGGACGACATCCATGATGTGATCGGCGAAATGTTGGAAAAACAACTCGACTTCGGTGCTCACGTTAGGCTTCTGTCGCAGCGTGTAGAGCGCGTCCTTTTTTTCCTTTTCCAGCTGGACGACGGTCCACAGGGAGCGGGCCTCAATGTGGTCCATCAAACGGACCGCTTTGGGCTTGGTTTGCCGGATGGCATCCGCCAGGGTCGGATCCATGGTCAGCTCCAGGAGGCACTGCAGCCCGTCGAGGGCATAAAGCTCCCGGTAGTCGGTGGTCGTCCGGATACCCAGCTGCCGGGCGTACTGCAGCCCCTCGGCCTGCACATCGATGTCGGCCACCCCCAGCACCTCGGGCGGGTGCTCCATGAAGGCCGGGTCGAACAGGTATCCCAGCAGGATCCGGCAGAAGCGCCCGCCGCCGACGATGGCGAACTTGGATTTAAGGAGACGCAGGGGCATAACGATTCCTCTTCCCGCCGATTAAAACATCACCAGGGTCACGACCACCAGGCACGGCACAAGAAAAACCAGCGCATATTTTATAATATAACCGAAGAAACTCGGCATGGGGGTGCCGAGCTCTTCGGAAATCGAACGCACCATGAAATTGGGGGCGTTGCCGATATAACTGAACGCACCGAAGAATACCGCTCCGCTGGCAATCGCCTTGAGATAGATGGCATTTTCGGTGGTCAGCAGCGGCACGGCCTGGGCCTCGGGCAGACCTGGATAAAAACCGCCAAGGGCCGTGTTGAAAAAGGTGAGATAAGTCGGTGCATTGTCCAGAAAACCCGACAAGACCCCGGTGACCCAGAAATAGTGCCACGGCTTTTCGACGCTGCTTATCAGGAGCGCCAAAGCCCCCTGGTCGCCGGCCTTGAGAATCAGGAGGCACGGAATCATGGTCACGAAAATGCCGATAAACAAATAGGCCACCTCGATAATTGGAAACCAGGAGAAGTGATTGTCTTCACGAAGCTGCGTGGGGGTCACGACCAGCGAAACGCCTCCCAGGACAACCAGCAGGATGTCGCGCACCCAGTCTTGAACCGCCCGGTGGACGCCGAAAACGCTGATTTCACCCCAGTCGAAGATGCCGCTCATCAGCACCGCCAGGACGACGCCGGCCAGGATGGCGATATTGGCAAGGCCCTCCAGCTTAAGGGGTGAGGTCGTTCCGGTCGAAGGACGGTGGGCGATGCCCTCCCGCCGATAGTGGTAGGTGTCCAGCACAAAATAGACGGCCAGCAGGATGGCGGCCATGATGAGCATGTGCGGCAAAACTTTAAAGGTCCAGAAAAAAGGAACGCCGTGGAGATAGCCCAGAAACAAGGGGGGGTCCCCCAGCGGCGTGAGGGCTCCGCCGATGTTGGCCACCAGAAAAATAAAGAAGACAACCATGAACGTCCGGTTCTTCCTGTGGCGGTTGGCGTTCAGCAGCGGACGGATCAACAGCATGGCGGCGCCCGTGGTCCCCATCCACGAGGCCATGGCCGCGCCGATCATCAATAACAGCGTATTGACCGCCGGTGTTCCCCGCAGGGTGCCGCGCAGGAGAATGCCGCCCGAAACCGTATACAGTGACCACAAGAGAATGATGAAAGGGACGTAGTCCGCCAGCAAAATGTGCAGAATCTCATGGAGGGCCGTCCCCTTGAACGCGACCAGGAACGGAATACCCAGGAGAGCCGCCCAAAAAGCGGAAATCTTGCCGAAATGGTGATGCCACAACTGCGGTGCCAGGAGGGGAAAAAAAGCGATTGAAAAAAGCATGCCGATAAAGGGAAGGCAGCTCCAGAGAGGTAAAATTTCCCCCAGGTTCAGGTGGTCGCTGGTGTGGGCGCCTTGCTCGGCAGAAGTCGGGCCGGCCGCGAGGACCTGC
>CAYMAR010000016.1:0-25641 GCA_964388465.1 uncultured Desulfobacteraceae bacterium | reverse complement strand
CCTCGACGTAGCTTGTGCTACGCCTGCGGGCGTCGGTCGGCTGCGGCCTTGCCGTCCTTTCGGTCTGGCAATGGCACCGCATGACGTTTTGATAATTACGGAATGGAGGTGTTATGACATTGCGGCAGCACATGGCGACCATCAGCGTCGACCTGGGGGTGGGGCCGGACATTCGCGACGTGACCGCTGAACTCAATCGGATCGTGGCGGCGGCCGGCATCCACGACGGTGTCCTGGCGGCTTCGGTGGTGGGCTCCACCGGTTCGATCACCACCATCGAATACGAGCCCGGCGTGGTCGAAGACCTTAAGCGAGCCGTCAACCGCCTGGCCCCGCCCGGAGACGACTACGCCCACGAGATGGCCTGGCATGACGGCAACGGCCACAGCCACGTGCAGGCCGCTTTGCTGGGGCCCGCCGTCCAGATTGCGGTGCGTGAAGGCCGGCTGCTGCTCGGCACCTGGCAACAGGTGGTGGTGATCAACCACGACAACCGCTCCCGGAGGCGACCCGTGGCGATAACCGTGACGGGAAGTTGACGCTCGCGCACCCGCCTGTGGTTGACAGGGGTGGCCAAAGATTCTAACGATACCGCCGTTGGCCAAGACAGGTGAAGGCCGGCAGAATGCCCCCCATGACGGGGATGCGAAAGGTTAGCGCTTTGATGCCCACAGGCACCCATCACAATCTCAGCGGCGGATTCATACCGGCCGCGGCGATCCTGCTGACGCTGTTGATGTTGGGCGGCGGCTGCTCCCGCGACGACACCGCCCACCTCATCGATTTCAGCCAGCGGGAAGAGATCTCTCTCGCGGCACCCGCGTCCGATCGCCTGACCTACGCCTATCTGCCGCAATTTTCCCACGCGGTTGCATTTCAGCGCCACCATCGGATCGTGGGCTACCTGCGGGAACAGACCGGTCTCGACGTGGTGCAGATCTTCCCGGACACCTTCGATGAGCACATGCGCATGGTGGGCCAGGGGAAGATCGATATCTCCTTTTCCAATCCCTTCATCTATGTGATGATGGCCCACGATTACTGCGCCCGGGCCTTTGCGCGGATCATCGAGCGCGGCGGCCACGAGCGCTTTCGCGGCGAGATCGTCGTACGGACCGACAACCCGGCCATCCGCGCGATCGCCGACTGCCGCGGCAAACGCTGGCTGGCTGTGGATCCATTCTCCGCGGGCGGCTACCTCTACGCCCTGGGGTTGTTTCTGGACAACGGCATCTTCCCGGAGGATTTCGCGGAGATCGCTTTCGCACCGGGGCCGGGCGGCAAGCAGGAAAAGGTCATCCTGGCGGTGCTGGCCGGCCAGTACGATGTCGGCTCGGTGCGCGAGGGCGCTCTGGATGTCCTGGCCGACAGGATCGATCCGGCCGAGATTCGTGTGATCGGGCGCACCGGCTGGTACCCGGGCTGGGTCTACGCCGCCCGGTCCGGCCTGGATCCGCAGATCACGGCGCGCGTCGGTCAGGCCCTGATGGCCCTGGACGCCGGCAAGCCGGCGGACCGGGAGATCCTGAGCCAGGCGCACATGACCGCCATCGTGGCCTCCAGCGACGCCGAATTCGATCCGGTGCGGACACTCTGGAACCGGGCGCTGGAAAAACGGCGCGGATGTCGCGGGGACGAAGGCGCGCCGGGGGGGCAACGCCCATGAAATGGCCGGAACGCTGGTCCCGTCATGCGCGACGGCTGTTTCGGAGCAGCATTCGGGCCAAGATCAATCTGGGCATTATCGCCATCGTCCTGCTTTCCGTGTTGCTGATTGCTCTGGCCACCAGCCAGATCGTTTCCCACGCCCTGGTTCGCGAGCACCGCAACCGCGGCATCGCCCTGGCCGCCAACCTGGCGGCCCGCAGCGGTGACGCCATCCTGGCCCTGGATTTCCTGCGGCTCAAAAGCCTGATCAGCGAAATCATGGTGACCACCGACGACATGCTCTACGCCTTCATTCAGGACGCGGAAGGCCAGGTGCTGACCCACACCTTTGCCGGTGGATTTCCCATTCAACTGCAGACGGCGAATCAGGTTCTGGCCACCCAGCGCAGCAGCGTGCGTTTGCTGACAGACGGCCGGGAAGAGATCTTTGATTTTGCCGCCCCGGTCCTCATTGGGGATACCAAGATCGGGCAGATCCGCCTGGGCCTCTTGCGGCACAAGGTGAGTGCAACCACCCGCGAGGTCTGGTGGGCTATATTCGCCTTCGCGATCCTGTCGGTGATCATATCGGATACGGTCGGCTTCGCCCTCGCCCGCAATCTGACCTCGCGGATCCGGTTGCTGCAGAAGGCCACCGAGCGCATGCTCGAGGGGCACCGCGAAGCCGCGGTCCAACCCTCGAAACCGGTAGCGGGCGTCGTCACCGGGCCGGTTGCCAGAGGTGCCGCCTCGGAAACGACGCTGCCCAGGCCATCGCCACGCGGGGACGAGATTCAGCAGTTGGCCGACACCTTCGAGAGCATGACCGCTGCCATCGAACGGTATATCGATGCGCTGGCGGAGTCCAAGGCGGTGCTGGCCAAATCGGAAACCAAATACCGCCGGATTTTCGAGGATTCCATGGACCTCATTTTTGTGGCCGACGGGACGGGTTTGCTCCTGGATATCAATCCCGCCGGTCTGGCCCTGCTGGGCTACGATCAGGGGGATGCCCTGATCGGGAAAAAACGGATTGCGGGCCTGCTTCAGGACCGCACCGACGCCGACCGGATTATGGAGGAGATTGCGACGGCCGGATTCGTGCGGGACCGCGAATGCACCCTCGCGACCCGCGATGGTAACCGCGTCGAAATTCTGCTCAGCATGAAGGCCCGCCGCCGCCCGGACGGCCGGATCACGGAACATGAGGGGATCGCCAAGGACATCACCCATCACCGGCAGATGCTGCGGCAGCTCCTGCGCGCCGACCATCTGGCCTCGCTGGGCCAGCTTTCGGCCGGCGTGGCGCACGAAATCAACAATCCCCTGGGGCTCATCCTGGGCTATACCCAGTATTTGATCCGCAACGAACCGGAATCCTCCGACAAGGTCGAAGACCTCCGGACGATTGAGAAACAGGCCCGCAACTGCAAGAAGATCGTCGAAGACCTGCTCAACTTCGCCCGGCAGACCGGGACATCGAAGACGCGCGTGAATCTCCGCGAGAGCATGGAGGCCGTGATCGAGGTGATCCGCAAACAGCTTGAGTTGGACAATATCGCGATCCAGACCCACTACGATCAGGACCTGCCGGATCTGGCGGGCGACGCCGAAAAGCTAAAGCAGGTGTTTATGAATCTGCTGATCAACGCCCGGCAGGCCATCCACAAGGACGGCCGGATCGTCGTCAGCGTCGGTTTCGACGAGAGCGGCGACCGGGCCCTGGTGACCGTGGCGGATGACGGCCCGGGAATTCCGGCGGAGATCCAGGACAAGATTTTCGATCCCTTTTTTACCACCAAACCCACCGGCCAGGGCACCGGTTTGGGCCTGTCGGTGAGCTACGGCATCATCGAAGACCATGGCGGTACGATCGAGGTGAAGAGTTCCCCCTCGTCCGGGACCGAGTTCAGGATTTGGCTGCCCCTGCCCACGGAAGGAGACGCCCCGCTACGATGAACCCCCGCCGCTCCCGACTGCTGATCGTCGATGACGAACCGGACATGTTGCGGCTGCTCAGGCGCAGCGTGGGCCAGGATCTGGACTGTGAGGTGGTCACGGCCGGAAACGGCCATGACGCACTGACCTGCTTCGAGGCCCAGCCCTTCGACCTGGCCCTGATCGACATCCGCATGCCCGGAATGGACGGACTTGAGCTTTTAGAGGAGCTGCAGGCCCGCCGACCCGGCTTCACGGTGGTCATGATGACCGCTTTCGGCGCCATTGAGGTGGCGGTGAACGCCATCCGCAAAGGGGCCTACGACTTCATCACCAAACCCTTCGACCACGACGACCTCGTCCACCACCTGCAGAATGCGCTCGAGCGCGGGCGCCTGCTCAGCGAAAACCGCGAGCTCAAGGCCTGCGTGCGCCAGGCGGCGACCTTCCACGGTCTGGTGGGCGCCAGCCCGGCCATGCAGGCCGTTTTCGACCGGCTTGAAATGCTCGGCAAGTCCGATATCACGGTGCTGATCACCGGCGCCTCGGGCACGGGCAAGAACCTGGCGGCCCGGGCCCTGCACGACTTGAGCAGCCGGCGGGAAGGCCCGTTCGTGCGGGTCAGCTGTCCGACCGTGCCGGAGAACATCCTGGAGAGCGAACTCTTCGGCTACGCCAAGGGGGCTTTCACCCACGCGGTGGCCGACCGCCGCGGCCTTTTCCAGGAAGCCGACGGCGGCACGATCTTCCTGGACGAGATCGGGGATATCAGCCCCGCCATCCAGTCCAAGCTGCTGCAGGTGATGGAGGACAAGGAGTTCCGGCCGCTGGGGCGCAACCGCAGCGTCAAGGTCGACGTGCGGGTGGTGGCGGCCACCAACAGCGACCTCAAAGCCCGGATGGCTGCGGGGGAATTCCGGGAAGACCTCTACTACCGCCTGTGCGTCGTCGAGGTGGGTATGCCCCCGTTGAGCGCGCGCCCGGATGACATCCCTCTGCTGGTGGATCACTTCCTGGCCCGGCATTGTCTGGCGGCGGGGGAGACACCCAAACGAATGCCCGCGGAACTGCTGGCGCAACTGACCGCCCATCCCTGGCCGGGCAACGTGCGCGAGCTTGAAAATCTCGTCCGCCGGGGGGTGGTCATGTCCAGCGGCGAGGAAATCACACCGGAGGCCATCGGATGGCAGGCCGCGGCCTGCGTCGCCGATCTGGAAACGGATGACATCAGCGCCATTGCCTACCGTGAAGCCAAGGAAGAGGTCCTGACCCAGTTCAACCGGCGCTATATCCGCAAAGCCCTTGAAGTGACGGGCGGCAATGTCACCCGGGCCGCCAGGCGCAGCGGCATCGAAAGGCAGTCCTTCCAGCAGATCATGCGCAAGTACGACATCCGTTCCGACGCCTTCCGCACAGGTGCAAAAAAATGATGGCACTGCCATTTCTGCCTACCTCGATCCCAACCCCTTAAAATCAATCGATATTCCGCATTAAACCCGACCAGCGGCGGATTTTGGGTGGCTGCCCACCCCAGGCGGCGATGCGGTTCTGAAGACGTTTTTATAGACAATAATTGAATTAAAACAATTAATTAAGAAAATTAAAAGGTAGCGGCGCATTTCGTTCCCAACTGGCACGTTTCTTGTGAAAGCTAGCCTAAATCTCGGTATGGAGCCGGAATGCCGCGACGCTGGAAACGCTTCAAGCGGGCCGGACGGTTCCGGTTCGGAAATGTTAATCCTTATTAGCGCGGAGGTTGGAAACGATGAAAAAACCGCTGTTGGTATGCATGACACTGGCGCTGCTGGGCCTTTTCCTGACAGCCCCCCTGGCCGGCATCGACCAGGCCCAGGCCCTCACCCTGGAAGAGGCCATCGAGCAGACACCCAAGGGCACGGGCGAAGGCCAGATCGACCCCAAGGCCGAACCCGGCTTCCTGGGCATTCCCGGCGCACCGGCCCCCAATCTGGTCTACGGTTTCCTGTGGGCCATCTGGGTGGGCTGGATTTTCTCCACCGTCGGCGCGTTCGGCGGCATCATGGCCGGCGTGGGCCATATCACCATCTTCGGCCTGGGCGACTACGCCAAGAGCTTCGGCAAAGGCAATCCGCTCAACAAGGTCGTGACCGACTCGATCCGCGTGTCCAACCAGTGGCTGGTGGGCCTGAGCGGTCTGATCTCGAGCACCAACTACTACCGCATGGGGCGCCTCGTGGCCCCGCTGGGGCTCTGCCTGGCCATCGGCGGCGTGGGCGGCTCCTGGCTGATTCCGGACCTGACGGCCGGCAAGATCAGTCTGCGTGACTACATCGGCTATTTCGGCCTGATTGTTCTCATCCTGGGCATCATGCTGCTCCGGGAAACCACCGCTGCAGGCCAGGCCAAGAAGAAAAAGGCCAAGGAAGCGGCCGCGGCCTTCGAAAAGCAGGTCAAGGGCGGCGGCAAGACCGACGAGGGCGTCAAGGTGCTCGAGGGGTCCTGGCCGCTGATGTTCGTGGCCCTGGGCCTCGTGGTGGCGAGTGCGCTGTGGGCCAACATGGTCGACGGGATGCGCATCGTGGCCTACGGCCTGGCGCTGGCCGGCTGGGTAACCATCTTTTTCGCCGGCACGATCCGTTTCACCTTCTACGGTGTGGAGTTCGCGTTCAAAGCCTTCATCCCCATGCTGGGCGGCATCTTCATCGCGGCCTTGGCCTCTTTCCTCGGAATCGGCGGCGGTTTCCTGTTCGTGCCTTTCCTGACCTCGGTGGCCGGGCTGCCTATGTTTCTGGTGGCCGGCACCAGCGCACTCGTGGTTCTGGTGGGCATGATCGTCTCGATCTTCAGCTATATGGTGGGCAAGGGCGTCCCGGTCTACTGGGGACTCATCGGCGCCGAACTGGTGGGCATTTTCGTGGGATCCATGATCGGTCCGCGGACTTCCAAATATATCCCGGACATCTGGCTGAAGCGCCTGTTCGTCCTGCTGGCCTTCTACGTGGGTATCCGCTACACCACCAAGGGTTTCCTGGGATACTCCATCCTGCCGCCGTTTTAGTCAGGCGTCGGCCGTCGGCATGAACGAAACGGGGAAGTCGGCCTTAGGGCGGGCTTCCCCCCAACCCGCTACCCGGCGAGGCGGTGAATTTAGATGGGCGAAAGTTTATATAGCCAACTGGATGCGTTCCTGATGTTTTTCTTCCGTCAGGCGGACAACCCCATGATGGGGTACCTGGCCGGCATCGCCGTACTCTCGTTGGGATGCGTTATCCTGGGCGAGTTGTCGATGGGCGTGGCCTATCGGTGGAATCACGCTTTCATAAAACGGGCCAACCGCAGGCTGGTGCATTTGCAGAACGGCTCCCTGCGGGCGCTTCAGGCCCGTGACAAGGACGGCTACCGGGCGCTGAACCGCGAGGCCAACGACGCCTTCGGCAAGGTGTTCTTCTCTCAGGTGGCCCTGGCGGCGGCTTCGCTCTGGCCCCTGCCGTTTGCCATGCAGTGGCTGGGCGCGCGTTTCGGCGATGTGGCCTTCACGCTGCCGCTCGCCCTGCCGAAGGTTGGCGATGCGGTGGGGTATGCCTTTACCTTCATCCCCATGTACATTCTCGTAAGGATAGTGTTCGGACGCCTGAAGGGGCGGCTGCCCTTCTTTCGCGGGATCCGGTCGCTGCAAGCCGGTGAGGCGGAGGATGGGGAGCGGATGCTCTCTTTTACCGACGTGTTTCACTCCGGCACCGGAACACCCCCCAACAAACCCTGATGCCGATCGAGCCCGGACGTCCCCGAAGCTCAAGATGACTTCTTTTCGATCTCCTGGCGCAGCTTTTTTTCCATTTCGCTGAACAGGTCCTTTTTTTTGCGGGCCTGCTCGGCACGGATGTTTTCGACCTTGCTGGCCAGCCCCTTCTGGGTTTCCTGAAAGCGGTCGAGTTCGACCTGGAGGCCGTCCGTCTGGTCCTCGCGGGGCAGCGTCTCCAATTGGCGGTGATCGCGGATGAAAAGCCTGTCGCCGTAGGCGCCCCGGATCGTTTCGACCGCGCCGATGTCCATCAAGCGACGGCACACAAATCCGCCGCGCTCCTGTGACAGAGCCAGGGAGCGGCAAACCTCGGCCAGGTCTGGCGGGGACTGCTGCTGGTGGGTCAGGAAACGCACGGCCGCGACGAACAGGTGCGCGTCGTCGTACAGGGATCGGTTTTCGGATGGTTTCACGCGTGCGCTCCCGGTTGGGTCGACATTCGGCGGCGCGGCCGCCGAGGCTTGGTTTGGGCCGGTATCGGACCAGGATCGCCTGCTTGACAGGCTTTCGGTCGAAGAGTAACATTTGCGCACTTTTTGTCAAGCAACCGCAGGTTCCTTCCACCATCGCACCAAACCGACGAAACGGGAGAAAAGGCCATGACGGAAATCATCGATGTAACCGCGCGTGAAATTCTGGATTCCCGCGGCAATCCCACCGTTGAGGTGGATATCCTCGCGGCCTCGGGGGCGCTGGGGCGGGCCGCCGTTCCCTCGGGCGCTTCCACGGGCAAGCGTGAAGCGCTGGAATTGCGGGACAAGCGCGCCAAGCGCTATGGCGGCAAGGGCGTTCGCAAGGCGGTCAAGAATGTCAACGATATCGTCGCCGGCCAGATCATCGGCATGGATGCGGCCGACCAGATGACCCTGGACCACAAACTCCTCGAAATCGACGGCACGGCCAATAAGTCCAAGCTGGGAGCCAATGCCATGCTGGGGGTTTCGATGGCCGCCGCCCGGGCTGCCGCCAACGCTTTCGGTCTGCCGCTGTATCGTTACATTGGTGGCATCAATGCACGCTGCCTGCCGTTGCCCATGATGAACATCCTCAACGGGGGCGCCCATGCGGCCAACAACCTGGATATCCAGGAGTTCATGATCATCCCCGTCGGCGCCAAGTCCTTTTCCCAGGCGTTGCAGATGGGGGCCGAAACCTTTCACGCGCTCAAGGCCATTCTCAGGGACAAGGGCCTCAACACCGCCGTGGGCGACGAAGGCGGTTTCGCGCCGGACTTGGCCTCCAACGAAGAAGCCGTCAAGAATATCATCAGCGCCGTCGAGGCGGCGGGTTACAAACCCGGTACCGATATCGGCATCGCCTTGGATGCCGCCGCGAGCGAATTTTATAGCAAAGGGAAATACATTCTGCAGTCCGAGGGCAAAAAATACGCCTCGGAGCAGATGGTCGCCTACTACGAAAAGCTCATCGACCAGTACCCGATCCTGTCGATCGAGGACGGGCTGGCCGAGCAGGACTGGGATGGCTGGGAACTGATGACCGATCGGCTCGAGAGCACCATTCAAATCGTGGGCGATGACATCTTCGTGACCAACCCCAAGATTTTCGCCAAGGGGATTCAACGGGGCATCGGCAACTCGATCCTGGTCAAACTCAACCAGATCGGCACGGTGACCGAGACGCTGGACACAATCGAAATGGCCAAGCAGTCGGGGTACACCACGGTGATTTCGCATCGCTCGGGAGAGACCGAAGACGCCTTCATCGCCGATTTGGCGGTCGGGGTCAACAGCGGGCAGATCAAAACCGGCTCGCTCTCCCGCAGCGACCGCGTCGCCAAGTACAATCAACTGTTGCGGATCGAGGAGGATCTCGGCGCCGCCGCCGCATTCGCGCACGAGCTCCTGTAGCGATGCGTCTCTTGGCCCGGTTGATTTGGGCCCATGCGGGCCCATCCAAATGATAATCCGGAGGCCGTTGGCCCCCGACCCGACGGACAAAAGTGTGACCAACCATTTGCAAATATACCCAACCGGTCGGCCGGCGTGTCTTGCGCTACTGCTGGCTGCGGGTGTGATCCTGATGGCGGCGGGTATTGCCGGGGGCTACGTCCTCCCGGGAGGGCAGGTGCTGGCCCTGATGGAGGCCAAGCGCAGCGTCTCCCAGTCCCTCGAGGTACGACAGGTGGTCAGTCGCATGCCGCTCGACGGAACGCCCCGGCGGGCCGCCGAACTGCGGGAGACGCTCAATTATCGCTATCCCGACCACTTCCGGGCCGATACCCGCGGCGACGACTATCAGCGTACATCCATCCGCACGCCCCAGGACCGCCTGGTGGTGGTCAACGGGCAGATCCAGCCGGGCCCACCGGAACGATTCGAGGACTATCAGGCGATCCTGTTGAATGCCACCCGCGCGGCCATGAGCGATTACCTCCTCGGCGTGGGGGTCGATCTGGACATCACCAGCCTGGGGCGTTTCGAAGACGATTACGGCTATGTCATCGGTGCGGTCTACCCGGATCAAAGCGCGGCCCAGTTGTGGATTCAGAAGGATACCTTTCGCCCGCTGCGCCTGATCCTGCCGCCGCCGGCCCTCAACCCGGAGGAGGGTCCGCTTGAAATTCGTTTCCTGGATTGGGGGCAGATCGAAGGCGCCGACTACCCCATGCTTATTCAGGTCTATCGCCAACACCAGCTCTTACGTGAAATGCGCGTCGAAAACCTGCGCGTCGACCCGCCACAGGACCCTGCCCTTTTCGACACGGCCGGCCTGCGGGCCACACTGCCACAGTGGGATACGGCGCCCATTCTCACACCGCCGTCGGCGTCGCCCTGAGATCAGTTCAGGGGCCATCCGCCCCGGCCGCGCAGCGCCCGCGTCGATTGGCACCGCCGCCCGTTGAATGCCGGTGGCCACGGGTGGAAAGGGCCAACGCCGGTCAGCCGCGGATGCCCAAACAGTTGAACCGACGGTCCCCGCCGTTCGAAAAACGCTTGCACTTCGAAGCACATTTTGAAATATATCATTGCCAATTCACCTGGGGCCTGAAACATGTCGACCCGAAGCCTTGACAACCCGAAAGCCGAAGAGCGCAAGTGTATACGTTTATGGCGTATCTGCTGACCGATTGTTCTTTTTTCCCCTCCGCCTTCAACCCGACACCAGCCCCTTCCCCTCAGGACCCGCGGACCGACCCGCAAACGATCGATTTCCGTGTCATTCATACCCAATTTTTTCATGCCATCGCCTTGGCAGCGATGCCCATCAGGAATGGGGAGTAAGTCTATGAGTGCGAATACCAAATTCATCTTCGTCACTGGGGGGGTGCTCTCGTCCCTGGGCAAGGGGTTGGCCTCCGCCGCCATCGGAGCCCTTCTGGAAAGCCGGGGATTGACCGTGACCCTTCAGAAACTGGACCCCTACATCAACGTGGACCCCGGCACCATGAACCCTTTTCAGCACGGGGAAGTCTTCGTGACGGACGACGGGTCCGAGACCGATCTCGATTTGGGGCACTACGAGCGCTTCACCCATGCCAAGCTGGGGCAGGACAATAATTTCACCACGGGCAAGATCTACCACTCGGTGATCACCAAAGAGCGGCGGGGGGATTATCTGGGGGGGACCGTTCAGGTCATCCCGCACATTACCGACGAAATCAAAAACGCCGTGCGCCTGGCGGCCAAGAACGTCGACATCGTGATCGTCGAAATCGGGGGGACGATCGGCGATATCGAAAGCCTGCCTTTTCTGGAGGCCATTCGACAGTTCCGGGCCGATGCCGGCAAGGAAAACACCCTTTACATTCACGTAACCCTGGTGCCGTACATCAATACGGCCGGAGAAGTGAAAACCAAACCGACCCAGCACAGTGTCAAAGAGTTGCGCAGCATTGGTATCCAGCCCGATATCCTGCTGTGCCGCACGGCTGGTATCCTCAGCAAGGACATCAAAAAGAAAATCGCCCTATTCACGAATGTCGACGAGGACGCCGTCATCACGGCCAAGGATGTCGATTGTATCTATGAGGTGCCGCTCAATTTTCACAGTGAAGGGCTTGATGACAAGATCATCGCCAGCCTCAACATCTGGACCCGGGCGCCGCGGCTCGAAAACTGGGAGGAGCTCGTCCAGAAGCTGAAACAGCCCAAGCCGGTGGTCAATATCGCGATCGTGGGCAAATATGTCGATCTGACCGAGTCCTACAAGAGCCTGAACGAGGCGCTCTATCACGGCGGCATTCCCAACGACTGCGAGGTCAAGCTGCTTTTTGTCGATTCGGAATCCATCAACGCGGATACCTGCAGTCAGGCCCTGCTTGAGGCTGACGGGATACTGGTCCCGGGCGGTTTCGGGGCGCGGGGCATTGAAGGCAAGATCTGTACGGCCCGCTTCGCCCGCGAAAATAATATTCCGTACTTCGGCATCTGTCTGGGGATGCAGGTGGCAGTGGTGGAGTTTGCCCGCAACGTGGCCGGGCTGGCGAATGCCAACAGTTCGGAGTTCGACCTGACCACGCCGCACCCTGTGATCTACCTGATGACCGAGTGGGTCAATGAGCAGACCGGCCAGATCGAACATCGCGACGAATCCTCGGACAAGGGCGCGACCATGCGGCTGGGGGCCTACCCCTGCCGCCTGATGGCCGAAAGCCGCGCGCGCAGCGCTTACCAGCAGGAGAATGTCTCCGAGCGCCATCGGCACCGCTACGAATTCAACAACGCCTACCGCGACCAACTCGAGGCGGCCGGTCTGGTCATCAGCGGCACTTCGCCGGGCGGGGAACTGGTGGAGATCGTGGAACTCGAGGGTCATCCATGGTTTCTGGGATGCCAGTTCCATCCGGAGTTCAAGTCGCGCCCGATGAATCCGCACCCCTTGTTCCGTGAATTCATCCGTGCGGCCTTCGATCTTGCCCGGCAGCGGCGGCAGGGCCGGGAAGCCCCCAGGGAATAACGCCCATCTTCGATTGACCGGCGAGCTGCCCTGGCTGGCCGCCACCGACGCTGTGCCCATGCTGTTGGCTCACTTCCTCACGAGTTTTGGCTTTGTCCGGCCGGAGGCATGATGTTTTCAAGTGCCTGTCAGGCGGCCTGGGCCACGAGGCGCTCGCCGATCTTTTCGGCAGAGAGGCCGAAGAGGTCCTCCAGCGCCAGCGTGTCCAGGAGCTCGTCCTGCCAGGCGATATTGTTTTCCTGGACGATATTGCGAATATGGGTGTATTTCCCGCCCAGCGCCCTGATCTTGGCGGCCAGGTCCACATCGGTTTTAAAGCCGATGTTCAGCAGCAAAAGATATTCGATCAGGTTGGAGCGGCCGGGCTTGTCGGAAATGGCCGGGATGACCAGGATGCTGCGACCGTCCTTGCGGCCCTTGCCGATATAGACGTTCCCGCGCCGTACGATAATTTCCTTGGTGCCCTTGAGGCGTTTGTCTTTTTCGACCCGTGAAGGCAGCGGTTCAAGCTCGCCCGACTTCCGCAGAATGTCGATCGTGGTCGCATCCGTTATCTCCCCCAGCATGTCGAGTCCGTCGATCCGGTAGAGAATGCTGCCGCGGATGTGCGACACGATGGCCTGCAAGTTTTTCAGAACGATAACATTGCCGCCGGTCAGCTGCGCGATGCTCAGGCCGTGGGTGTCGATGCTTTCAAACAGCAGGCCTTCGGTCTTCTCGGTGATGCGGCTGGTGCCGACCGTGACGGTTTTGGCCTGATGTTTGATCGCGTCGATCGGCCGGGACATGTTGTTGATGCATTCGGAGGTGATGCGCATGAACGTGTCGATAATGTTGCGGGCCGTGCCCTTGAGGCCGAAATCGATTTCGAAGTCCGCGAAGGGCAGGCGGCCGGCCAGATACTTCATCAGCAGGGTCAGGTCGGCTACGGCCCCGAGACCGATGGCCTCCGGGAAGCGCTTCTGGCGGCGCCGGGCCTGGAAGGCGCGATAGAATTCGGCAATTTTATGGCGGAACCCTTTTTCAAGCAGGATCTCGTAGGCGTCCAGCCCCTGCTCGGCATACCCGTTCATGGTCTCCTGGATGTCTTCCCGGAATTGATAGAGAAACTGCGAGCTGGCGTTGATCGCCAGGGCGGCGTAGTAACCCCAGAGGTGGCCCACCAGCGTGTTGAGAATGGGGGCCAGGTGTTCCGGGGACGGGGGCACGGCGAAGACATCCTCAGCGTAGGGGCCGAAACGCTCTTCGCCCGCATCGGCAATGATCACGGGCGTGGCCTTGTGCGCCTTGAAAATGGCCGTGTCCTTGATGATGTCCCCGATCACGCTGCCGCGGGCGCCGGCCGCGCAGACGATGATCAGCGGTTCGGAAGACAAGTCGATATGCTTTTTGTCTTCGACGTAGTCCGACGAGATGGTTTTGTAACAGAGCTCACTGAGCTTGATGCGGATTTCGTCGGCCGACGCCTTGTTGGGGCCACTGCCCACCGCGGCCCAGTAGGTCTTGGCGGGCGCCAGGCGGCGGGCGGAAGCCTCGACGACGGCCTGCATGCCGATGATCTGGCGCATGCGCTCCGGCAGGGCGCGCAGTTCGTCGATTTCCCGTGAGATGAAGGCTGCGTCCCGGCAACCGCGCAGTCCGGCCATGAACAGACTCAAAATGGCGCCGGCCACGATTTGGGAATAAAAAGCCTTGGTGGAGGCCACGGACATCTCGATGTCGCGTCCGCTGCTGGTGTAGAGCACACCGTCGACCTTGAAGGTCAGGTCGGAGTCCCGGCGGTTGACGATGGCCAGGGTGTAGGCGCCGCGCTCGCGCACCATGTCGACCGTGCGATTCGTGTCCGTCGTGGTGCCCGATTGGCTGATGGCGACCACGAGCGCGTCGCTCATGCTCAGGGTCCGGTCGTCGGCGTCCAGGATGAACCCGCTCAACTCGGAAGCCTTGAGCGCGTCGATCTGGATTGCCGGGTCATCCAGATAGTGGCGCAGGATGTTGGCGCAGGCCAGCGCGGCCACCCCGGCCGTGCCCTGGCCCACGAAAAAGACCCGTCGGATGGCGTTGGCCTCGATGGCCCGGCGCAGCCGGTCGGGGATCACGCTTTGATCCAGGGTGACGGCCAGCCGCTCGCTGTGGTCCGGGTCGATTTTCCAGCGGTTCTGCAGGGTCCGCTCGACCGACGACGGCGCCTCGGAGATTTCCTTGAGAAAATAATGGGGATAATCCTGGCGGTTGATATCGCGCGAGGTGAGCTCGGTCGTCTTGACGGCGTCGGGCGTCAGAGTGAAGGGGGTGCCGTCGTAATAGACGGCCCGGATGCCGTCGAGTCCGCCGCCGCTGTTCTGATCGAGGATGTAAATCTGGCCTTGAACCGGTCCGGCTTCGCCCGCGATGGTTTTCTCGCCGTCCATCTTGAGATAGCGCTGGGTTTTTTCGATGAAGCCGTAGACTTCCGAGGTCGGCATGTAGACGTCGTCCCCCAGCCCGATGAAGATGGCCTGTCCGCTGCCCCGCTGGGCCAGAAAAAGTCGGCCCGGCGCCAGGGCGGTGTGCATCGAGATGGCGTGGGAGCCTTCGAAGTCATTGACCGCCAGACGGAACGCCTCGGCCACGTCGTGACCGGCCTGGTGGTACTGGGCGATCAGGAGCGGAATGATCTTCGTGTCGGTGGAGATTTCCTCCGGAATGCGGACCCCCTTGGCGGCCAGATCGGCTTTCAATGCCTGGTAGTTGTCGATATCGCCATTGAGACAGACGTGAATCGGGCCGCAGGCGGCGATGCCGTCGGGGCCGTGGGCGCGGTTGTCCACCGGGTGGCAGTTGGCCTCGTTGATCGCCCCGACCGATGCCCAGCGTGTGTGGGACGATACGGTGTGGTAGCGATGGTCGGCGGCCGCCAGGTGGTGCAGCAGCGTGTCGTTGCGGATCTCTTGGCGCAGAAAACGGATATTGTCGCCCAGGCTGCCGATTTCAGCGGCGACCTTGTAGACGATGGTGACGGTCACGAGATGTTGACCGGCGGCCCTGTCGATGCTGATGCTGCGGTTGCCCAGAACGACCGGTTCGCGCCGTGTTTCGAACTCCTCACCGAGTGAGGAGGCCTGGCGGTCAAGGGCGGCCTGGAACCGATCGAAGGCCTCGGGGGGCAGCATGAACATCAGCGACAGTCCGGCCGAGTCCCGCCCGCGGACCTCCAGATGGTCCACACTGTTGAGCACCGTATTGATGTTGTAATAGACCGCTGCCACCGCGGGCGCGAGCGACCGGCCACGACCGCCGCTCAATTGGTCGATTTTGGCGATATTGTCGAGGATTTCCTTTTTCAGGCACCAGGCGGCATCTTTGACCGACTCCAGACGCCGGGTCGTGGCTTCCACACTGCCGGCGTCCAGACGGCCCAGCTGGTCGTCGAGCGTCCGGCTGTCGTTTTCGACGAGCGTCTGCAGGCGCATATGCAGCCGGTCCAGCCGGGCCTGATCCTCCGATGCGCCGATGAGCTGGCCAAAGGTATCCTGACGCTTGAGCGCGTTGACGTTTTCCGTCAGTGCGGCCACTTCAGCATCGCCATCCAGATAGGCTTTGTCCAGATCGGCGCTTGCTGCCAGGCACATGTCCAGGCGGTTTTGCACCAGTTTTTCGATGCGTTGCTCGAGTTTGTCGATCGGCGGCCGTTCCGGGGCCCGCGGACGGTGTTTGAACGCCACGATGCCCGCCAGGCCGCAGCCCAAACGGGTGGGGTCGAACGGAAAGAAGATCAGGCTGCCGCGCGCCGGCCATGCCCCCGGACGTCGCCAGTAGACCGGGCGTGCGCCGAGCGCGCGGAGCTGCCGGACGAAGCCGGCGATAGCAGATTGAAGCTTTGAAGTTGACAGGCGTAATAACGATTTCATGATGGTTTTTCCCGTGCGTATCAATGCCCGCGCGCCTTCAGCAGGCCGGTTACGGTTTCGACGTCCGCGGGACGGTCCACGCCCTGGGAGCGATGGCGGGTGAGGACCGTGCGGATGGGAATGCCGTTTTCAAGCAGCCGCAGCTGCTCCAGTTTTTCGATCTGTTCCAGCCGCCCCGGCCCCAGGTGCACAAACGAGCGAAGCGTCGGCAGGCGATAGGCGTAAAGGCCGATATGGCGGTAGCCGGGTGCGTCCGTGGCGGCAAAGTCCATGGGGATGCGGGCCCTTGAAAAATAAAGCGCATTGGCGTTCCGGTCGACGGTCACCCATACCTGGTCGGGGTTATCAGCGGCCGGGGGCTTCTCGCGGCGGATCAGCGTTGTCGCCTGAACGGCCGGGTCGTCAAAGGGGCGGATCAGTTCGGTCAGCATGTCCGGATGCAGGGCCGGCTCGTCTCCCTGAATATTGACGACCACGGCCGTGTCCGGAATGCCGGTCTTCAGGGCGGCCTCCAGAATGCGGTCCGTTCCGCTGGGGTGGTCGTCCCGCGTCAGTTCACAGGGGATACCGTGACGATCGGCGGCATCGGCAATGCGCGCATCATCGGTGGCCAGCAGGACATGCGCGATATCCGGACACCGGCGGGCCTGCTCGTATACCCACCGGAACATGGCTTTGCCCAAGATGGGGGTCAGCGGCTTGCCCGGAAAACGCTTCGAGGCGTAACGCACGGGGATGATCCCGAAGATATCAGCCGGCATGTTGGTTGTCCTTCATGTCGCTGGCGCGGTCGCGCGCCGACTCGCCGCCTCTTTGGATTGGCGCTCCAAGCGCCGCCGGAAATACTCCTTCACGGCCCGTCGGGCATATTCGCCCGCGCGTCTTCCGATGTACTTTTCATGGGCCACTAGAACGGAAACGGCGATGGCGTCGTTTGGATCCGGGCCGTCGGCGAAGCCGACAAACCAGTCGCAACGGGCCTTGTGGTCCGGCGTGTCGATGGATCCGGTTTTACCGCCGATGGTGAGCCGAGACAAGACTTTATCCTTGCTGCGGCGCCTGAAAATTTTGCGGGCCGTGCCGTGGGAGACGGTGCGGCGCATCATGCGGCCCAGTTCGCGGGCGGTGGCCGGCGAAACGGCGGCTTTTCCTGTGCCGGCGCGGGGGCGATAGAGCAGCTGGCCGTCCTGATCGACGATGCGGCGGATGATCGTGGGCTCCACCAGACGGCCTTCGGCCGGCGCGACGGCCGCCATTACCGCGCCGTGCAGCGGCGAAATGACGGTCTCTTGATTGAAACCGCAGGCGATTTCAGCCCACTGATAGGGCTCGTCGGTGATCCGTGTACTGCTGGGGGGCAATGCCAGCTCGAAGGCGATGGGCTGGTCGAAGCCGAACCGGTCGGCGTAGTGCCGGAGTTTTTCGGGGCCCAGGCAATGGCGCCCGATCTTACCGAAGATGGGGTTCACCGATCCGGCAAAGGCCTTCTCGAGGGTGGTATGGCGGGTGTAGCGATTACGGACATTTTTAAGCTGGGATTTGTAGAGGGTATGGCTGGCCCCGTTGAAGGCCAGGGGCGTTGAACGGGTATAGCCGCATTTTTCCACGGCGGCGGCGGCCGTTACGATCTTGAACAGGCTGGCGGCCGGAAACCGGTTCGAGAGGCTGGGCGGGGAGGGCGATCCGGCTCGGGCGAAGTCGACCAGGGCCAGCACGTGGCCGCTGTGGGAATCCATCACGACGATGGCGATGTAGCGCGATGTGCGGCGATAGAGCTGCTTCTGCAGGTAAGCCTGAAGATCGGGGTCGATGGTGGACTCGACCCGCAGGCGCCGGTCGCCGAATCCGACCTCGAAAGGCCCCGCCAGAATCTTGTCGAGCGGGGCGTTTTCCAAAAGATTGCGGATATCGGCCTTCTCGAGCAGGGGGGCGTCCTGCGGGGCTGACGTCAGAGGGGCCGCGGGCCTGTCCGTGGGCGGGGCGGCGGTCGGCCATCGGGTGGCAACGGCCCACAGGATCAGCCCGCCCATAACGGGAATGACCAGCCAGGGCCAGCGCCGTCGGAGCAGACGCCAACGGTCGCTTTGGCGCAGCCGGCGCTGGTAGCGGCGCCAGCTTTCCCGGCGGCGTATCGTGGGCCGTTCGTTTGGCGGGGGGTCAAAAGCCACGGCAGCTCGCGCAACGCCTCTGGATTCCCACGCGGGGCATCGGGTCTTGATACCTGAAGTCGCGCATCAACTGATACGGGCGCCCAGGCGGGTCAATGCATCCATTGTCGCCAGGGTGCAGTTGGCGCCGTCCACGGCGGCCAGGAGCATGCCCCGGGACTCGACGCCCATCAGTTTGACGGGCTTGAGGTTGGCGACGATAATGACCTGGCGTCCGATCAGGTCCTGCGGTTTGTAGTGTTGGGCGATACCCGAAACGATCGTGCGCCGCTCGCCCATGTCCACCTCCAGCTTGAGCAGCTTTTTGGCTTTGGGGATCGGCTCGGCATGGAGGACGGTGGCCACGCGCAGATCCACCTTGGCAAAATCATCGATGGCGATTTCCGGGCGCAGCTCGGGTGAAAGGGGCGGCGGTGTCCCCTGGTCATCGAACGGGCCCGCGGGCTTGGCCTCGATCCGCGGAAACAGGGTGGTCGATTTGGGCAGCCGGGTTCCCGGGGGCAGGCTTCGCCATTTGCCGATCGTGTCCAGGCGATAGAAGGCGTCCTCGGCATCGAGCCCCAGATGGGTCTGCATGCGGCGTGCGGTGGCCGGCATGACCGGGTAGACCAGCCCCGCAATGACGCGCAAGCCCTCCAGCAGGTTGTAGATGATGCAGGACAGCTCCTTGCGGCTGGCGGTGCGTTTGGCCAGCTCCCAGGGAGCGGAAACGTCGATACACTTGTTCATCTGGCCGATGAAGGTCCAGACCGCCATAAGCCCCTTGTGGAATTCAAAGCCCGCCATGGCCGTCTCGTAGTCCAGGATGGCCCGGGCCGCGGCGGCTTCGAGCCCCAGCTGCAAGGTCTTGTCGGTGGTCGGATCGAGCGCCGGAACGTCGCCCTGGAAGTATTTATGGGTCATGGTGATGACCCGTGAAAACAGATTCCCGAGGTCGTTGGCCAGATCGGCGTTGATGCGTTGCACCAGTTGGTCTTCGGAAAAACTGGAATCCAACCCGAAAACCATGTCGCGCATCAGAAAGAAGCGAAAGGCATCCAGCCCGTAGACCTTGATCATTTCGAGCGGGGCGACGACGTTGCCGATGCTTTTGGACATCTTGGCCTGGTCGACATTCCAGTATCCATGGACGTTCAGGTGCTTGTAGATTGGAACGCCGGCGGCCTTGAGCATCGTGGGCCAGTAGATGCCGTGGGGCTTGAGGATGTCCTTGGCCACTACGTGCTGGGCGTGCGGCCAGAATTTGGCAAAGCGCTCGCCGTCGGGGAACCCGAGAGCGGAAATATAGTTCACCAACGCGTCGAACCAGACGTAAGTGACGTATTCGCTGTCGAAGGGCAGGGTGATGCCCCACTGGAGGCGGCTCTTGGGCCGCGAGATGCACAGATCGTCCAGAGGGTCGCGCAGGAAGGCCAGGACTTCGTTGCGGTAGCGCTCCGGGCGGATGAAGTCGGGATGGCGCTGGATATGGTCGATCAGCCAATCCTGGTATTGGCTCATCTTGAAAAAATAGTTGGATTCGCGGATGACCTCGGGGGCCTTGTCGTGGTCCGGGCATTTGCCCTCGACCAGTTCGCGCTCGGTGTAGAAGCGTTCACAGCCGAAACAATAGAGCCCCTCGTACTCACTGAAATAAATGTCCCCGCGGTCGTAGATTTTCTGAAGGATATGCTCCACCACGGCCATGTGGGCCGGGTAGGTGGTGCGGATGAAGTCGTCGTTGCTGATGTCCAGCTCGGGCCACAGGTCGGCAAACATCTGGCTGATGTGATCGACGTAGGCCTTGGGGGTCATGTCATGGTTGCGGGCCGCTTCGACGATTTTATCGCCATGCTCGTCGGTGCCCGTCAGAAAATAGGTTTCGATCCCGCGCATGGTGTGAAAGCGCCGGGCCACGTCCGCCACGATCGTCGTGTAGGCGTGGCCCAGATGGGGCTTGGCATTCACGTAGTAAATCGGTGTGGTGATGTAAAAACGGTCAGCCATTCGATTTCTTCTGCTCCTTTACGATGTCTCCGGGGGAGGCCTCGGTTTCCTGGCCGCCGGGCAGGCGGAGGACGAAGCGCTGGTCGCGCAGATTGTGGCGCAGCACCTTGCCCTGGCCGTGGACGGTGCGAATCGTCTTGCCGATTTTAGGCAGGTTAGCCTTGAGTTCTTTATAGGTTTCGAATTCGTAGGTCAGACAGCACATCAAGCGGCCGCACTGACCGGATATTTTGGTGGGGTTGAGCGAAAGCCCCTGCTCTTTGGCCATCCGGATGGAGACCGGCGAGAATTTTTCAATAAACTGGGAGCAGCAGATCGCGCGTCCGCAGCGGCCGAGACCGCCGCACATCTTGGCCTGGTTGCGGATGCCGACCTGGCGCATCTCGACCTTGACGCCCAGCTTCTTGACCAGCATTTTGACCAGTTGGCGAAAATCGACCCGGCCGTCGGCGGTGAAGAAGAAAGTCAGCTTGCCGCCGTCAAAGGTGCTTTCGACCGCAAACAGGTTCATTTTAAGCTTGAGACGGGAAATGCACGACAAACAGTAGTTGTGCGCGAATTTTTCCTTGCGGCGGTTTTTTTCCCGCTGATCGAAGTCCTTGGGGCTGGCCAGCCGAAAGACTTTTTTCAGGGGTTTGGCGGTGCGCTTGGGTTTGGTCAGCGGCGCCGGGGGCACCGCCACCGTCCCGAATCCGAGGCCCTGTTCGGTTTCGACGATGACGTGATCGCCCCGTTCGAGGACGAAGGCGCCGCACTCGAAGTCATAGACTTTACCGGCGGACTTGAAACGGACTCCAACGATTTTTTTCATAGGCGCGTATGTCAAACAGCATCGAGCTGCAGTAAAAGGGTTTCCATGGTGAGCCGCGGGTTGGCGTTGCCCATGAGGCTTTTGAGGGCCTCCTGGGTGGCGCGGATGCGCTTGATCAGCGTGCCGACGCCCAGCCCTCGCGCGGCCTGCGCAATGACCTTGTCCAGGTCGCGATTGATGATTTTTCCCGGATCGTAATGCCATACCAGCAGATCCCGGTAAAAATGGAGGATGCACGCCAGGGCGTCCGGAAGGCTGCCCTTGAGGGCCGCCAACTGTTCGGCCAGCGCCATGCGCTCGACGGTGGTCTGTGCCTCAAGCGCACTGATTTCACCGACGATCCAATCGCGCCGTGCGATCCAGCTATCCTGGTACATCGCGACCGCACGGGTGTAGCTGCCGCCGGCCATCCGGGCGACGATGGCCGCGGCCGTCGGTTCGATGCCCTCTTTCTGCGTCAGGAGCGTTTCCAGTGTGGCGGTCGTGAGCGGCCGAAAACGGATGTGCTGGCAGCGTGAAACGATGGTCGGCAGCAGGTCGGTCGTCTGCGGGGCGGTCAGGATCAGGGTCGTTCCGGCCGGCGGCTCTTCCAGCATCTTGAGCAGCGCATTGCCGGCTTCGGGATTCATGGCGTGGGCTCCGGCGATGATCGCGACCCGGAGCCCTCGGCCGTAGGGTTTCTTGGCGAGGGTATCGATCAGGCGGCGGATCTGGTCGATGCGGATGATCGTGCCGATCGGGTCGATGCGGATGACGTCCGGATGGTTTCCGGATTCAATCCCGCGGCAGGGCCGGCAGGCACCGCAGGCGACCGGCAGCGTGCCCGTCGGCAAGGAGGCGTCGTCGGCACCATGGCCAGCGGCGGCCGTGAGGCGCTCGCAGTTGCCAACCCGCGCCAAGGCCAAGGCCGTCGAGGACTTTCCGACGCCGTCGACACCGGTGAAAGCCAGCGCGTGCGGGAGGCGGTCTTTCCGGATGAATGCCGCCAGCAGCCGCAGCGGCTGCCGCTGGTCGTGTATTTGTTCAAACCCCAGCACGGATGTTCGCGTTACCCCTTGATCATGGCCGCCCCTGTGGCCCATGACGGCGATGAAGCACATGGACGCCGTTTGGGTCCGCCGCAGGCGGTCTCAAACGGTGCCGGCTACCTGCCCGCCGTTCGGGCCCGGCGGCTAGTTGGCGGCGGGCTGATCGACCCGCTCCCGTAGCTCTTTCCCGGATTTGAAGAATGGAAGCTTCTTGGGGCTGATGAGAACCCGTGCACCCGTTTTGGGGTTGCGTCCGGTATAGCTTTTGTACTCCTTGATAAAAAAGCTGCACAATCCGCGGATTTCGACCCGGTCGCCCCGGGTCATGGCGTCGGCCATATGATCAAAAAATATATGCACCACCTTGGCCGCATCCGCTTTGGATATGTTGGCTTCGTTCTTTAAGGCGGATATCAGTTCCAGCTTGTTCATACTACCTCCTTGCGCTGTGGTCGTCGCGGTAACCATTGTTCAGCACGCTTCAATCTTATGTAAATAAAACAAATGCAATTAAAAAGTCAAGGTGTTATGGGCCCCACCCCTCACGCTCAAGCAACTTCGGCCGGCGGGGGGCTTGGTATTGCCGGTGGTCCATTGCGGGCGAACGCCGCGTGGTTGGCCGCAGAGACGCCCCGTGGGGGCGCGTCGCGTCCGGAGGATCAATCGCCGCCGGAGAGGTACGCGGCACCGGGCGCACCCGGGGTCAGGGCTTCGATGTCGTCCTCATCCACCTCGACGCTGGCATACTGTCCGAGGGCCTCGATATGGACGACGACGCGTCCGATGCCGCGGTAGCGGGCGAAGGTGCCCACCACGCCGGTGAAAGGCCCCCGGACCACCATGACCCGGTCGCCCTTGCGCAGCCGGCTGCCGGTTTTGATGCCGGCCTCGCGAGACACCATGATCTTGAGGGATTCGATGGTGTCGTCGGGAACCGGCACCGGCAGGTTTTGGTTGCCAATCAGGCGCACGGCGCCCACGGTTTTGAGGATGTCCAGGTGGTGGTCCGGATGCAGATTGGAGCGAATGAAAACATATCCCGGAAACAGGGGCACATCCAGCATGACGCGGCGGTCGCGGCGCCGGCTGCGCACGCGGACCTGGGGAAGGAAGACTTCATGGGATTTTTTAAACAGGCCTTCGTGGACCGCTTTTTCGAAGCGGCTGCGGGTGTGAAGGACATACCACCGCCATTGCAGCTGTTGGATGATCATTGGTTTTACTCTGCTTCGGAGCCAATAACCTGGCTCAACCCGTACCCCCCCAGTCCATTCAAGGTGATCCGGAAGGCAATGGCTTTGTCGTTGTTTTCCGTATCCGTGTAATTCACATCCAGCGACCAGCACTGGGCGTCATATATAAACCCTATAACGGATTCGATGCGCTGATCGTCGTTGAGGTTATACTCGTTTGAGCCATAAGCCGTTAATCGCCACGGGAGTTTGACTTTTGCGCCGGCTTTGATGGTTTGGACATTCTTGTTCAGCAACTCGTCGCCGGTAAAGTCGAATTCACGTCTGTCGTAGCGGTAATCGACGGAAAGCTCGTCACCGCGGGGGGAGGTCAGGGTCGCTTTCAGATCGCGTTTCCGGAAGGACAGATCATAGACGTCATAAGCGGTCTCTGCCTTGAGTTTTAGGTATTTGCGCGGGAACAGTTCCAACTGGGCCCGAATCGGCGAGAACGGCCGATTGCGGTTGTCGCTGTTGGCGACGCGGATATTGTAGCCCTGTTGAAATTCGAGACGCAGAAAGTCGTTGAATTTGAATTTTTCCTCCCCCTTTGGACCCGTGCCGTCGGCCGCGGGTTCACGGGACTTGGATGTCAGCGTGTTGACGAGCGAATAGGTGATCAGGTTTTCCGGGCGGACCCGATTGACGCCATCGTTCAGCCCCACCGGCTCGCCGTTTTCCGTCTGACTGTAGAAGGCCGGGAACTTATCCTGGTCGTCTTGGGGCGTATACGCGTAAACCACCCGCGGCCGCATGGTGTGCCGCAAGGCATCCAGGGTTTTGGCGCCAACGTCATAGACACCTGAAATCTCTGTGGAAACATCCAGCCTTAAATCGTACAGGGTGCGGTATTCCTGTTTGTCCTTGTCTTTCTCCCGGGGCAGGGTGCGGCCGGCGCGGTCCTCGATGGCCTGCTGCTGCTCCGGGGTGATGTCCTGAAAGCGGTCGACGAACCAGGCGGTTTGGCGCAAACCCGCCGACGGTTCGACGTAAAGATAATCACCCAGCGAAAAGGGCAAGTAGAGCCGGGGGAGGACATCCAGGCGCAGCCCCTTGGTGTTCTCGTCGCTGTAGAAATTCTGCCATTCGGTATCCGCACTGATTTGAAAGGGGGTCGATCCGACCGGCTGCTTGGCGGCGTCCCAGACGATGAAGGGCAGGCGCTGCAGGGTGGTGTCGACGGAGGGCTGGTCATCGGCCCGCTTCTTGGTGCTGTCGTCCAGCCAGACGATACCGCCCGACAGGGCCGAATGGTTCCAGTTTTTGGTCATGACGGCCTGGTTGGTGCGCACCGGGTCGTTGTAGTCGTCGATATCGCGACCGAATTCGTTGCGGTAGTAGCTGCGGGTTTCCTCGAATCCGGTCAGCCCCTGGCGAAATTCGGTCAGATAGTCCTGATCGCTCACCAGGTCCAGGTCGAGCCGGCCCCGGAAGCCGAACGGCAGGCCCTGGTCGTGCTTCATGCGAAACCAGTAGCGGGTTTCATTGGGCCGCAGGAAGTCGTCGTCGGGATATCCGTAGTCGCTGCTCTCCTCGCCCTCGCCGTCGTCGACCTTGCGGTCGTCGAGATAGTCGTACATGGCCGTGCCTTTTGTCAGGGGATCGACGACGTATCGGAATTCGGCGCCCATTTTGTTGCCGCGTGCGCTCATGAAGTCGTTGAAGAGCGTGAGGTCCGATTGATCGCTGATGACCCAAAAAAAGGGGACGAGGAGGCGGTCGCCCTTGCGGTCGGAGGTGCCGAATTCGGGCATCAGAAAACCCGTCTTACGATTGGTGGTGGCCGGAAAACTGAAATAGGGGGTGTAGAGAACCGGTACGTCCTTGGCCCACAGCGCCGCATGTTGGACCACGCCTTGGCCTTCGATTTCCACGTTCAGCTTACGGCCCGTGATTTTCCAGGCCGGCCGCTCGCCGTCGCAGCTGGAGAGGCTGGCCCTTTCGATCGCGTATTCCCGCGGCCCCAGCTTTTCGATCTTTTCGCCGCGAATATAAAAATGGTTTTCATGAAGGAAAATAGTGCCCTGGGTGATGGTGCCGATTTGTTTCTCGAGGTCGATCTCGACCTGATCGCCGAACAGCATGTCCCCGCCCGCCACGAGCACGACGTGTCCCTTGGCCTCGGCCTGCATGGTGCGGTGGTCGAAGCGCACATAATCGGCCGTCAGGCGGCGGTCACCCTTGGTGATGCGCACGTTTCCCTCGGCCACGTAGCGCTGGGCCCGGTCGTCGTAATTGATTTC
>CAYMAR010000015.1:23440-26360 GCA_964388465.1 uncultured Desulfobacteraceae bacterium | reverse complement strand
GAGCGGAAATAGGAACCGAATGTCCTATCAACGCGACCCCATGTACCGCTTTCTGATCGTCCTGACGATTGCCTCGACGATCGGTCTGCAGGGATGGCGCACCCTGTTCAACAATTTTGCCTTCGAGGTGGCCGGGCTCAACGGGGCCCAGGTGGGCCTTGTCCAGTCCGTACGTGAAATTCCAGGATTTTTAGCGTTGCTGGCCATATACGTCATGCTGATCATGCGCGAGCACCGCCTTTCGGCGCTGTCGATCCTCTTTTTGGGGCTGGGTGTCGGTGCGACCGGCCTGCTGCCGACTTTCAGCGGGGTGGTACTCACCACCCTGATAATGAGTTTCGGATTTCACTATTATGAAACCACCAATCAGTCGCTGACGCTGCAATATTTCAACCACACCACGGCCCCCATCGTATTCGGGCAGCAGCGCAGCTATGCCGCGGCCACCAATATCGGCGTCGGTGCGGTCATTTTTTTCCTGGCCGACGTGCTGTCGTATAAGCAGATCTACCTTCTGCTGGGGCTGCTGCTCGTTATGGTGGCATTTTGGGGTTTCCGCCAGCAGCCGACCCGGCTAAATATTACCCCCCAGCACAAACGCATGATCCTGCGCCGGCCCTACGGCCTCTTTTACCTTTTGACATTTCTGGCCGGGGCGCGGCGCCAGATTTTTATCGCTTTTGCCGTTTTCCTGATGGTCGAGCGCTTCGCTTTTTCGGTCCAGGAGATCACACTGCTGTTCATCGCCAACAACGGGGTCAATTATTTTCTGAGCCCGATGATCGGCCGGGCCATCGTCCGTTATGGGGAGCGCAGGGTCCTCTCGTTGGAGTATGCCTGTCTGATCGTGATCTTTCTGGCCTACGCCGTCGCCGAGTCCAAGCTGCTGGTGGCCGTCTTGTACATCCTCGATCACATCTTTTTCAATTTCGCAATGGCCATCCGCACCTATTTCCAGAAAATTGCCGATCCGCAGGATATTGCGCCCAGCATGGCCGTAGGTTTCACCATCAACCATATTGCCGCCGTCATCCTGCCGGCGGCCGGCGGTCTTCTGTGGATGATCGATTATCGGCTAACGTTCGTCGGGGGGGCGCTGCTGGCCTGCTGTTCGCTGCTCGCGGTGCAGCGGATTCAGACCCGCGCGCTTCGGACCTAACGAGCGCGCGGCCTTTTCCTGTGCTCAAGGCATTTCAAAGATACCGTCGATCGGGGTGTGACAGTAGGCGCAGTGGTTGCCGTCGATCAAGCGGGCGCGTGCATGGTAGTGAAAGCGGTTGATGATAATGTTGTGGCATTCGGGGCAGTGCGTGTTTTCGGCGCCGCTGCCCGGCACGTTGCCGATATAAACGTATTTGAGGCCGGCTTCCAGCCCGATTTGATGTGCCTTCTGAAGGGTTTGCACCGGCGTGGGGCTGCGGTCGGTTAGGCGGAAGGTGGGGTGAAAGCGGCTCAGATGCCAGGGGGTCTCCGGGCCCAGTTCATCCACCAGAAAGGTTGCCAGCGCCTTCAGTTCGGAAGATTCATCATTCAAGCCGGGAATCACAAGGGTCGTGACTTCCACCAGAATCCCGCGGGCCTTCATGCGCTTGAGCGTGGTTTTAACGGGCGCTAAGCGTGCCCCGCACATCTCCCGATAAAATTCATCGGAATACGCTTTGAGGTCGACGTTGGCGGCATCCAGATAAGGGGCCACCCGGTCCAGCGCCTCTGCGGACATGTAACCGTTGGTGACGAACACATTGCCGAGTCCCGCGGCCTTGGCCTGCGTGGCCACGGCCAGGGCGAACTCGAAAAACACCGTGGGCTCAGTGTAGGTGTAGGCGATGCTGGCGCAGCCGGCGGCCAAGGCTTCGGCCACCACGGCCTCCGGGGCCACTTGCTCGCCGATGATCAAACCCTTCCGCTCGGCAGGCAGTTGGGCGATATCGGCGTTCTGGCAGAACCGGCACTTGAAGTTGCAGCCCACCGTGGCGATCGAGAATGAGCGGCTTCCCGGGAGATAGTGAAACAGCGGTTTCTTTTCGATCGGATCAACATTGCGGGCGACGAGCTTGCCGTAGACAAGGGTCTCGAGCCGTCCCCGGCGGTTGATCCGCACCTGGCAGATGCCAGCCTGGCCGTTGTCGACTTTACAGTGGTGTGCGCACAGCCGGCAGTGGACCTTGCGGTCCTCGAGCGGTTCATACAGCAAGGCTTCCATACGGGCGCGGTTCCTTAGGATCCCTTCACGCTATGTTCAGCATTGCGGTAGGGCGACATGGGCAAACCGGGCAGAGGGCCGGCCTGCCCCGCTTTGTAGCGCAGTGTCAGCGGGCGGATGCGAAAACGCGGCACCAGCGAAACCACGATGCCGGCAAAGGTGCCAAACGGACAGCGCTGCACCAGGGTTGATTTCTCGATGCGCGACAACAGGCCACTGCCGGTAACCGGTAGCTGGCATACCGTCCGCCATGACATCGGGGCTTTGCTGAGTAGTTCGGTCAGCATCTGCTTGATTTCCCAGACGCTGAAAAACCTTGCCCGGTTGAAGATGGTGGGTGCGAACATCCCCCGCACCCGGCGCTCGAAGCCTTTCAGGGCATAGCGGTTGAGCACCCCGATGAATATTTTGTCCTTGGCCACACGACAGGCTTCCTCCAGCGCCTGGCGCGGCGCTTCGACAAATTCCAGCGACGTAATCAAGGTGGCGTAATTGAAGGAGTTGTCGTCGAAGGGCAGGTCTTCGGCATACCCGCGATAGAAGTCGACCCGATGGCGAACGTTTTCGATGGCGATGTCCAGCATATACGGCGAGGGGTCGATGCCGGTAACCTGAAGCCCGAAGTCCACGAAAGGCTGAAGGCTGGCGCCCGTACCGCAACCGATATCCAGTAGGGTTTCGCCGGACATGGGTTTGAGCATGTCCATCATCAGGCGG
>CAYMAR010000015.1:16545-23340 GCA_964388465.1 uncultured Desulfobacteraceae bacterium | reverse complement strand
TTTTTCTTGCGCCGCCAGCGCCGACGTTTCTTTTTGGTGGGCCCTTCTTCGGAAGGTGCTTCCGTCTTGTCGGGGTCGGGCGCAAAGCCGAAAAAGGTTCCGGGAAAATAGTCCGGCGGGCGGTCCTTGAGCACATCGATCCGGCGCGACGATGGTTTCCTGCTGCGTGGGCGCGGTTTTTTGCGGGCGGGGCGTTTAGACCGAATGCGGCGCGAGGACTTCACCGGGCCCGCCTGATCCTTGACGAGCCATTCGTCTTCATGCCAGACGACCGGAATTTTGTAACCCAGCATCTCTTCGAGGGGTTCGAGATGAAAGACATAGTTTTCACAAGCCAGCGAGATGGCTTTACCGGTCTTGCCCGCCCGGGCGGTGCGCCCGATCCGGTGCACGTAGCTCTCGGAGTCCTGGGGCAGATCGTAGTTGATCACGTGGGAGATGTCTTCGACATGAATACCCCGCGAGGCCACGTCGGTGGCCACCAGAATTTTCACGCGGTCCTCCTTGAACTGGTCCATAAGCCGGAAACGCTTGCGCTGGGGCAGATCGCCGGTAATGCCTTCCGCCGGCAGCCCGTTGCCGCGCAGTTTTTCGGACAGCCACTCGACCCCGGCCTTGGTATTGGCAAAAATCAGCACCCGGTGCCAGTCCTCACGTTCCAGAATGCCCAGAAGGAGCGACAGCTTGCTTTCCAGACCGACATGAATCAAGGTTTGGTCAATGTGCTCGACCGTAATCTCCTCCGGTGTAACGGAGATGAATTCGGGCAGATTCATGTACTCGTAGGTCAGCTCGAGTACCCGGTGAGACAGGGTGGCCGAGAAAAGCATGGATTGGCGTTTTTCGTAGTGCGGCAGTTTGCGAAGGATAAAACGCATATCCCGCGCAAACCCGAGATCGAGCAGGCGGTCGGCTTCGTCGATGATTACCATCTGGATTCCGGTGGTTTTGAAGATGCCCTGTTTGAAATAGTCGATGATGCGACCGGGTGTGCAGATGACCACATCGACACCCTTTTTCAGGGTCTCGGCCTGCTTTTGATAATCAACACCGCCGACGATCTGGGCGAAGCGCAGTCCGGTGTGCGCGCCGATCAGCATGGCCTCTTCGTGAATCTGAGAAGCCAACTCCCGCGTCGGGGCTACGATGATGGCTGCGGGCAGGTCGGGCGGCCGGTCGGGTAGACGCAGCAGGCGGGTCAAAATGGTGACCAGGAAGGCGCCGGTTTTGCCAGTGCCGGTCTGGGCCTGCCCGGCGATGTCTTTACCCTCCAGGGCCACCGGCAACACCTGGGCCTGTATGGGGGTGCAATGGACGAACTGGGCTTCAGCAAGCCCCCTCAGTACCTCCGGAGGCAAATCGAAGGTGTCGAAAGCGGTGGTGGTCAAAAAATTGGGCTTGTCCGCCCGGATCGGCTCTGCCGGGGTTTCACCGTTGGCGCTGTTCATAGGGGCCTCTTGTTTCTCGATCTCCCCGTTTGCCACGGTGTCGTCGCCGGGCTCAGGGGGATGATCCGAGGTTTTGCCAAACAATTTGGACGTCAGGGAATGCATCGCATGCCGCAAGCCTTTTTTGGGCTCGGGGGGGTTATCGCCGGGGTCGCCGTTGGAAGGGGGCGTTGTGCTCATCGATGTGCGGATCTTCTTTCTAAAGATATTGATTTTTATTAATAATCGAAGGATAAACCCTAACTTACGGCCGGAAGCATAGAAAATCAAGCCAAACCTGCTGCCCACAAGCCGGTTTTATGGTCGGTGGCGAATGAAGGTGTGGGGTGAGCCATGCACAATTTTTTCAAAGTCGTAGATATCAATTCGGTGTTGTCGATGGCAACCGCCTTTGATGTTTTGCCGGAGGAGCCGGTTCCCCTGTCCGCCGCCGAGGGCCGCACGCTGGCGGAAGACATCGACGCCGATCTGGACATCCCGGGTTTTTCGCGTTCCACGATGGACGGCTATGCGGTCCAGGGGGCGTCGACCTTCGGGGCCTCCGAGGGCAACCCGGCATTCCTGAGAGTGGTCGGCAATGTTGCCATGGGGGCCAAGCCGGATGTCGCCGTCGGGCCGGGCGAGGCCGCACGTATTGCCACGGGGGGAATGCTGCCGAAAGGCAGCGATGCGGTTGTCATGGTCGAGCACACCGAAGCCCTCGACGCGGAAACCATCGAAGCATACAAAAGTGCGGCTCCGGGCCAGCATGTGATCGCCCGCGGTGAAGACATGTGCACCGGTGAACGGTTGCTACACCGCGGGCAACGCCTGCGGCCCCAGGAGATCGGGCTGCTGGCCGCCGTCGGCCGATCGCGGCTCAATGTCTTCCAACGCCCGCGTGTCGGCATTTTGTCGACAGGAGATGAAGTCGTGCCGGTGGATGCAGTTCCGGCGCCGGGACAGATTCGCGATGTCAACAGTGCCGCCCTCGCGGCATTTATCCATGCGGCGGGCGGTCTTCCCCAGGCCTACGGCATCGTTCCGGACGACTACGCGGCGCTGCTGGAGACCTGCCGGCGAGCGCTCGCGGCCAACGATATGGTCCTGATTTCCGGTGGCAGCTCGGTGGGCACCCGGGATTTCACGATCGATGTCCTTCAGGCGCTTGATGACGCGGACATCATGGTGCACGGGGTTTCCATACGTCCGGGCAAACCGACGATTCTGGCCCGCGCCGGCACAAAGCCGGTATGGGGGCTCCCGGGCCACGTCACTTCGGCCATGGTGGTTTTCGCCGTGCTCGTGCGGCCTTTCCTCGAACGCCTCGGCGGCCTCGACCCCAAGTTCCGGCGCCGCTTTCACGTGCCGGCGCGTCTGACCCGCAACCTGCCCTCGGTCCAGGGCCGGGTCGACTATGTCCGGGTGCGGCTGGTGGCGACGGCCGCTGGCCTGGAGGCGAATCCGGTGTTGGGCAAATCGGGCCTGATTCGTACCATGGCGGTGGCCGACGGCCTGTTGTGCATCGATGAAAATGCCGAGGGTCTGGACGGCGGCATGGTCGTTCCGGTGGAATTGATTTAGCTTCGCCTCCGGCCGGTAGGCGCGGGTTGGGCCGCCGCGCGGGGGCGTCAAGGAGAAACCCATGCAGCGCAAACGCAATATCTATCTGCAGATGAAGCCGCTGAACGAGGCCCGCGACATCGTCCGGGAACATTTTCCTGCGCCGGACCCACCGCGCACCGAAAGCGTTTCGTCGCCGGATGCCGTCGGACGGGTTCTGGCCCGACCCGTATTTGCGCGCCTCTCGGCGCCCAATTTTCATGCCGCTGCCATGGACGGCATCGCCGTTCGGGCGGAGAACACTTTTGGGGCCAGCGAATCCGAACCTCGGCAGCTGACCATCGGCCGTGAGGCACGCTACATCAACACCGGCCACGTCCTGCCCGAGGAAACCAACGCCGTCATCATGATCGAGCAGGTCAACGATCTGGGCGGCGGGCGGATCGAAATCGAAGCCCCGGCCTTTCCCTGGCAGCATGTCCGCCGCATGGGGGAGGACATCGTGGCCACCGAGTTGCTTTTTCCCCGCAACCATGTCGTGACGGCCTACTGCGTCGGCGCCCTGCTTGCGGGTGGGGTCTTCGAGGTCCAAGTCTATCGGCCCCCGCGGGTGATGATCATCCCGACCGGCTCGGAACTGCTGGACTGGGAGAGCGCCCCCGGCATCGTGCCGCGCCCGGGCCAGGTCCTGGAAACCAATGCCTACATGCTGGGTAAACTGGTGGAGGCCGCCGGGGGCTGGTATCAGCGGCACGACATCATAACCGACGATCCGGCCGGGATCGAAAAGGCGGTCGCGGCGGCCGTCGCGGACGACTTCGACGTGGTGCTGACGGTGGGCGGTTCCTCAGCGGGCTCGGAAGACTACACCCGAAGCGTGGTCGAATCGCTGGGGGAAGTTCTGGTCCACGGGGTCACGATCATGCCCGGCAAGCCGGTGCTGATCGGGACGGTGCAGCACAAGCCCGTCTTCGGCGTCCCTGGTTATCCGGTTTCGGCCATCATCGCCTTCGAGCAATTTGTCCGTCCCCTGATCCGGCGTTTCATCGGGCAGCCCGACAGCGTTCCCGAACGGGTCGCGGTCCGGGCCACCCGCAAGATTCCCTCCAAACTCGGGCTTGAGGAATTCCTGCGCGTCAAACTGGGTAACGTGGACGGTCGGACCGTGGCGGCGCCCCTGCCGCGCGGGGCGGGCTGCATCACCACCATCACCGAAGCCGACGGCCTTGTGCGTATCCCGGCGAACGTCGAGGGACTGGTCGAGGGTGAGGAAACCGCCGCCGAGCTGATTCGCCCCCGTGAAACCCTGGAAAACACCCTGCTGATCGTCGGCAGCCATGACAACACCCTGGACATTCTGGCGGATGAAATCCGTCGGGGCGCCTCCGGCGTTACCCTCTCCTCCAGTCATGTGGGCAGTTTGGGAGGCCTGATGGCCCTCAAGCGCGGGGTTTGCCACCTGGCCGGCGCCCACCTGCTCGACACGACGGACGGCTCCTACAACCGTAGCTATGTGAAAAAGTACCTTGCGGATATGGAGGTTTGTCTGGTGAACCTCGTGCTGCGCGACCAGGGCCTGCTGGTGCCCAAGGGCAATCCCAAGGGCATTCGCGGTCTCGAGGATCTGGGGCGTGATGACATCCGCTTCATCAACCGGCAGGGGGGCTCCGGCACACGGATCCTGCTCGATTACCGCCTGCAGCAGCTGGGGCTCAAACCCGAGGCGATTGACGGTTACCGGGATGAGGAATACACCCACATGGCGGTGGCTGTTGCGGTCCTCAGCGGGACGGCCGACCTGGGGCTCGGCATCCAGGCAGCGGCGCGCGCGCTGGATCTCGACTTCATCCCGGTGGTGACCGAGCAGTACGATCTCGTGATCCCGGGTCGGTTTTTGGCGCTCAAAGGCTTGCGGGTGCTTTTGGATGCGATTGGCGGCGAGCGCTTCCAGCGTCGCGTCCGCGCGCTGGGCGGCTACAGCACCGAGCTGACGGGCCGCCGGATCGACCTCTGATCGACGCGCTAACGCTCGTCGTCGGCGTCGCGGTCCAGAGCGATCATCTGTTCAGCTGACGGCGGCGGGTCGGCCGGGCAGGTGTAAGCCATGGCCCCGGCCGCTTCGCTGTGATTATAGAGCCAGACCAGATGGGTGGCGCCGGTTCGATAGGCGCGCCACTTCACCTGATATTCGACCGTCGTCGTGTCAAGGTAGTGTTTCAGGGTACCGAAACCGACTCGGCCGGGATTGTTGACGGCCTCGAAAGTTCCCAGGTATGCACAGCCGCCGACGCGGTATTCCTCGGTGGTTTTGACCGGTACGGCATAGGTGCAACCGGTCAACCAGGCGGCAAGGGCCAGGCCCATCATGATTGGTCGTGACATGTCGCAGGTCCTTTATTTTTTCAACGCGCTGATCGGGCGCTGAACGCTACCGGCGGCCAGGGCGGTTGGTTCAAGACCCGCCGGGCATCAAACCGCTTATCGGCCAGCGGGCGGCCAAACTTTAATCCCATCCAGGGGGCAGACGGTTGAAACTGATTCGAATAGAAAAAATCACCAGTCACCGGCACCTGAACCTTTTTCGCGCCGATTATCGTGACCAACGGGGGGCCGCCAAAGGGTGGATTTATGCTTCGCGGCAGGCAGCCCCCAAAGTCGAGACCATGGACTGGGAGCGGCCCGACGCCGTGGTCATCGTGGCCTGGCACACCGCACACCGCAAGCTTGTGGTCATTCGTGAATACCGCGTGGTTCTGGGCGGATATCAGCTCGGTTTTCCCGCCGGCCTCATGGATCCAGGCGAAACCATTGCAGAAACCGCTCACCGAGAGCTTCGTGAGGAAACCGGCCTGACCCTCACGCGGGTCATCCGCAGCAGTCCGCCGGTGTATTCTTCAAGCGGGATGACGGACGAATCCGTGTCGCTGGTCTATGCGGAATGTGACGGGGAGCCTTCCGATGCGGCCAATGAAAGCTCCGAGGATATTGAGGTGGAGTTGCTGGATGCCGACGCCGCCGGCCGGCTGATCGAAGACACGTCTTTGAAGGTCGATGTTAAAACATGGATGGCCCTCTCCGAATTCGTGCGTCACGGTTCGATACGCTAGGCGCCGGTGTTTTCGCGGTCCGGCCGTCCCGATTTCCGATCATCTTTTTCTGATTCGGGATTTGGACGTCCGCCCCGCTGACCGTCCGGCACGTGCCGCCTGATCACGGCGACGCGTTGGGCGCACGGAGCGGCTTCAGCCTTAGGAAACCTCTTCGTGACCGTTATTGACACGTTCCTTGAGCGCTTTGCCGACCTTGAAGCAGGGCAGCTTTTTCTGCTTCACTTCAACCGACTCGCCGGTTTTGGGATTGCGGCCGATATAGCCATCGTACAGCTTGACTTTGAACGTTCCGAAGCCGCGGATGTCGACGCGCTCAGATAGCGCCAGCGATTCGGCCATCGTCTGGAACATGGTGTCGATAATTCGTTTGGCTTTTTTCTGGGAGATCCCCTCCTTTTGCGCAAGGATCTTGTTGAGCTGCTCACCGGTCAATTGCATAAAGCCCCTCCAATGCTCGCCTCGATTTACCGGCGGGTTTCAATCGGGCATGCGACAGCCACCCCCCCACATTTTGTCAATTCATTGGATGAATTGGCCTCCCCGCCCTGAATGGATCAGGAATTTTATAATGATGTCTGACATTAAGGAATTTGATAGATCAATTGGGCGGAATGATCAATGCGGTATAAATAGTGTAAAAATACGTACATAATTTGTGTAGTATTGAGGGGTTGATCGGGCTGTTTCCAGAGGGT
>CAYMAR010000015.1:0-16445 GCA_964388465.1 uncultured Desulfobacteraceae bacterium | reverse complement strand
GCGGAGAAAGCCAGGTAGCCGTTGCAGGACGGATCAGGCGTGCGGAACTCGATGCGTTTGGCTTTGGGCGAGGCTGAATACATCGGAATGCGCACCGAAGCACTGCGGTTGCGGCTGGAGTAGGCCAGGTTGACCGGCGCTTCAAATCCCGGTACCAGCCGCTTGTAGGAGTTGGTCGTCGGGTTGGTGAAGGCGCAAAGCGCCCGGGCGTGTTTCAGAATCCCACCGATGGCGTAGAGGGCCGTATCCGAAACGCCGGCATAGCCGTCGCCAGCAAAAGTGGGCTCGCCATCTTTCCAGATGCTCAGGTGGGTGTGCATGCCGGTTCCGTTGTCCTCGAACAGGGGCTTGGGCATGAAAGTCACGGTGTAACCGTTGCGGGCCGCCACGTTTTTCAGGACGTATTTGAACCACATCAACTGGTCGCCCATTTTCAAGAGCGGCTGAAAGCGCATGTCGATTTCGGCCTGCCCCGCGGTGGCCACCTCGTGGTGCTGGCATTCGACGGCGATGCCGATCTGTTCCAGAACCAGGAGCATTTCGGTACGCAGGTCCTGGAATTTGTCCATGGGCGGTACGGGGAAATACCCCTGCTTGTGGCGGGGTTTGTATCCCAGGTTGGGCGCTTCGTCCCGTCCGGTGTTCCAGATCCCCTCGACCGAGTCGATCTCATAGAAAGCCCGGTGACGTGACGATTCAAAGCGGATCTCGTCGAAGATGAAGAATTCGGCTTCCGGCCCGAAAAAGGCCATATCGCCGATGCCGGTGCTCTTGAGATAGGCTTCGGCCTTCTGGGCAATGTAGCGGGGGTCGCGGGTATAGGACTCGCGGGTCACCGGGTCGACGATGTTGCCCACCAGCACGAGGGTCGGTTCCTCGTAAAACGGATCCATACAGGCCGTGGTGGGGTCGGGGATCACGAGCATGTCACTGGCGTTGATGGGCTGCCAGCCGCGGATACTCGAGCCGTCGAAGCCGTAGCCGTCCTCGAAGCTGCCTTCGTCCAGTTCACTCATGGGCACCGTGAAGTGCTGCCAGACGCCGGGAAAATCCAGAAAGCGGATATCAAGCACCTTGGCGCCGTTTTCTTTGGCGAATGCCAATACGTCTTTGGGGGTCATCATATTGCCTCCTTTGCAAATGTGTCGTGTTAAAATCTATGAACGTTAAATAAAAACCGTGCGGCGGTTTTGTATCGGTTGAAAAATGAACGCGGGCTTCCGGGCGTTAGAGTGCATCCGATCCGGTCTCTCCGGTGCGCACCCGGACGGCCTCTTCGATGCCCACGACGAAAATCTTGCCGTCGCCGAGTTTCCCCGTGTTGGCAGCTTCGCGGATCTTGGCCACCACGGCATCGGCCTGGTCGGCGGGGACGACCACTTCAATTTTAACCTTGGGGATGAAATCGACGACATATTCGGCGCCGCGGTAAATCTCTTTGTGACCTTTCTGGCGGCCATAGCCTTTAACCTCGGTGATGGTCATGCCCTGGATGCCGATATCATTCAGGGCTTCCTTGACATCGTCAAGCTTGAATGGCTTGACGATCGCTTCAATTTTTTTCATTTTCTGCTCCTTCTGTTCTTCCGAATTATCTGGAAGGGTTGTCATAGAATATCGCGTTGATCTTGTAGACTATTGGATTTCAAAGGCCCGCTCACCATGCTGGGCGTTGTCGAGCCCTTCGATTTCGATCTCCTGGGTCACGCGCAGGCCGCCGGTGATCATCTTGGTGACCAGCGCCACCACCAGTGTGCCGACGGCTGAAAAGGCGGCTGTTCCCAGGATGGACACCACCTGGATCCAGAGCTGTCCCGGGTTGCCGTAGAACAGGCCCATGCCGGCCTCGTTGACGGCCGGGCTGGCAAAAAGGCCGGTGGCCAGCGCGCCCCAGATGCCGCACAGACCGTGAACGCCAAAGGCATCCAGCGAGTCGTCGTAACCCAGCATGTTTTTCAGTTTGGCCACGCTGAAATAGCCGACGAGACCGGCCATCACGCCGATGACCAGCGAACCCGGCATGGAGACGAAACCGGCCGCGGGCGTGATCGCCACCAGCCCGGCCACGACGCCGGAAGCCAGGCCGAGGACGGTGGGTTTGCCGGTGGCCACCCACTCCGCCGTCATCCAGGCCAGCGCGCCCAGCGCGGCCGAGGTGTTGGTGACCAGGAAGGCGGAGGCGGCCACGCCGTCGGCCGCCAGTTGGCTGCCGGCATTGAAACCGAACCACCCGAACCACAGCAGGGCGGCGCCCAGAGCCGTTAAGGTGATGCTGGACGGAAACATGGCCTCTTTGCCGTAGCCCAGGCGTTTGCCCAGAAGTATGGAGAGGACCAGACCGGCTACGCCGGCGTTGATGTGGACCACCGTGCCGCCGGCGAAGTCCAGCGCGCCCATTTCGCCCATCCAGCCGCCGCCCCAGGCCCAGTGGGCCACCGGACAGTAGATGAAGGTGACCCACAGAATCGTGAAGACGATCCAGGCCGAGAACTTCATGCGATCGACGATGGAGCCCAGGACCAGGGCCACCGTGATGCAGGCGAATGTCATCTGAAAGAGCAGGAAGACATAGGTCGGAATGGTACCGGAAAGGCTGCTGACCGAAATGCCGTTCAGAAAGAGATGGTCGAAACCGCCCACAAGGCCGCCCATGCTGGGCCCGAAGGCCAGGGTGTAGCCCCACAGCACCCATATCACACTGGCCAGGCAGTAGGCCACCATGGTCATGGCAATGGTGTTCAGCAGGTTTTTGTACCGCGCCAGCCCGCCATAGAAAAGGGCCAGCCCGGCCGGCGTCATCATCATCACCAGGGCCGTGGAAACGATGATCCAGGCCGTATCGCCGGTGTCGGGTCCCTCGGCCGCCATGGCGGCTGCGGGGAAAAGCAGCATCGGGGCTGTCCAGAGTAAAGATCGCATTTTCATTGGTTCGCATTCCCTCCGTATTTAGTTGGTTGCTTCAAGTGGTGCCGGGATGGCCGGCAGCACGGCATAAATCGCATCTTTGATGTTTTGCGCCTCGCCAGGATCGTCCACTTTCTGGCCGTCGAAGTCGCGGACATAGAAGACGTCGACGACCTGATCGACATTCGTGGCGATCTTGGCCACCCAGACATCCAGGCGGCACTGAAACAGCGCGTTGGTGATTTGGAAGAGAAGCCCCGGAAAGTCCTCGGCAAAGACCTCGACAATGGTGAAAAAGCTGGAGGTCGTATTGTCGATTTCAACGCGCACGGGACGTGCCATGGCCGGGGGGCGCGCATGCCGCTTGGGTCTGCCGCCAGCGGCCAGGTTGGCTTCGATATCCAGTCTCCCCTCCAGGGCCAGGTTCAGGTCCCGGCGCGCCTTCTCCCACTTTTCGTCTTCGAAAATTGGGTCGGGCGGCGGCTGCACCTTGAAGATGTCGAGCGCCGTATTGTTGCGCCAGGTAAACACCTGGGCATCGAGAATGTTGATGCGGTTCAGGGTGAAAACGCCGGCGATGCGGGAGAAGAGGCCTGGTTGGTCATGGGCGCACACAGTGACGATCCGGGTGTCGTCCGCCATGCCCGGCTCGACGTCCCACACGACGGGCGTCTCCCCCAGGCGCTGAAAAAGATCGACATGGGAAAGGATATTTTCCACCGGCACGCTCAGGAGGTAGCGGGGCGACATCACCTTGAAGAGGGCCTCGAGTGCTTGGCGGCGCTTTTTGGATTTTATCGTCGTTAGCAGCTCTTCGTGTTTACGGGCCACGAGCGCCACGGCTTCCTGGGTGGCCAGTTCGCGGTTTTCGAGCACATTCAGCACTTTGAAAAAGAGTTCCCGCAGGAGGCTCGCGGTCCAGCTGTTCCAGGCCTTCGGCCCGGTGGCCATCGAGTCCGCCACCGTCAACAGGTAGAGCATCCGCAGCCGTTCGACATCGTTGATTCGGCGGGCGCAGTGCAGGGCGGTCTCTTCGTCGTTGATGTCGCGCCGGGCAGCGGTCTTGGCCAGCAGGAGATGTTCGCGCACGAGAAAAGCCACCGTCTCGATATCCTCGGGTTTATAGCCTTTCTCCTCCAGAATTTCCGGGACGAGGGCCTCGCCCCGGGCGGAGTGGTTCTTGCCCGGTTGGCCCTTGCCAATGTCGTGCAGCAGCGCGCCCCAAAGCAGCAGTTTCTTGGCCTTGACCTCCGACCACAATTCGGCCGCCAGGGCGTCGCCATTGCCGTTTTGCAGATCCTTGATCTGCTTGAGCAGCATGACCGTGCGCAGCAGGTGCCGACCCACGGGGTAGATATGGTATTCGTCGTACTGGATGCGGTTCACGACCATTGCAAAAACCGGCAGAAACCGTTCGAGCAGCCCCGTGTGCAGCATGGCGTTCAGCACGTTGAAGGTCGGCGCCGGCGCCATCAGGATTTTTTCGAAGGATTTGACCACTTCCGGCTGAACACGCAGATCGGCATCGAGCAGGTGGCCGAATTCGCGCACCACCCGGCGGGCTTCAATATCCAGCGGCAGTTTGAGCCGGGCGCTCTCCTCGAAAATCTGGATCAGCAGGCGGGGATTGGCCTTCACCTGGTAGGAAGCACTGAAAGTCAGCGCGTCGCCCTTGACGACGATGCCCTCGATTTTAGCGACCTTGGCCCTGCGTTTGAATCGCCGCGAGCGTTTTTCGTAACCCTGTTCGAAAAGGAAGATGAGGTGCTGTTGTTTGATGAACTCCATCTGCTCGTGCAGGTCGCCCAGGAACTGCTCCACGGGCTGCTGGCCGTCGCGGCGTCGATAGCCCAGGGCGCGGGCGAGGCGAATCTGGTGTTCGAAATGCAGTTGGTCGTTTTTGCGGTTGCTGAGAAGGTGCAGACGATTACGGACATCGAAAATAAACTGCAAAGCGTCCACCATCTGCCGGTATTCCTCGTGGGAAAGATAGCCGAGGTATTCGAAATCGCGTGGCTGTTTAAGATTGGATTTGATGCGGGCGATCCACAGCATGGTGTGGTAGTCGCGCAGTCCTCCCTGTCCTTCTTTTAGGTTGGGCTCCAGCAGGTAGGCCGAGTCGCCGAAACGCAGGTGGCGTTCCTGGTTGGTTTCCACCAGCCAGTCGATCACCTTGCGGGTGCGTCGCTTGATGACCTTGTCCCGCAACATCTGCATCAGCATGGAGTAGAGCTTGCTCATCCCGCAGACGAAGCGGGCATCCAGAAGCGGTGTGAGGATGTCGAAATCCTTGGCGGCCAGCGCCAGGCACTCCTTGAGCGACCGGGTGGCATGCCCGACCTCGAGGCCCAGGTCCCAGAGGGGATAGACGATTTCACGGATCAGGGCTTCCGCTTTGTCCGGGACCCGTTTTTCAAATAGGATCAGAAGGTCGACGTCCGAGTGCACACACTGGTCATCGCGTCCGTAGCCGCCCTGGGCGATGATCACATAGGGGTTGCGCGTGATGTTCATGCGGGGGCCGATCTGGCTGGCCTCGAAACTGTTGCGGAAGTATTCGTCCAGCAGGCGCGAGTGCTGCAGCATGAAATCCGGAACCCGGCCCTTGGGAAAGTCGCGGAGCAGACGATTTCGCTGGAGATGAAGCTCTTCGGCGGCGCTGGTGGTGGTCTTGGGCATGGTCCGGATCGATTCGGGCGTTGATGTTGAATGACGTACGCGATCTTTCCAGCAATAGTTGTGCCACCGATAAATAGCGATAAATTAAGTAAAGAATACAGGCTGTTGATCGATTAGAGCAGAAAGATGGAAGTGGCCAACATTACAATTCTGCAACTGTGGACGCAATAATTATTACAAAATTGAAATGTCAGGGTTTATAGTGGGCGTCTGGCCGATCAATGGTTTGCGGCCGCGTGCGGGAGGTTTAAAGAGTGCGGGTCACCTGGGCAATGGATCCCTCGAGAATGTCCACCATCTCGTCGATCTGTTCTTCGGTGATGGTGAACGGGGGCGCCAGCAGGATATGGTCTCCGTGAATGCCGTCGACACCGCCGTTACCGGGGTAGGTAATCAGGCCCTGTTGGAATGCCCGGTTGGCCACCTGGAGATTGACCTTGAGATCGCGCTCGAACCAGGCGCGCGTGGCCTGGTCCCGAACGAGCTCGATGCCGGCAAACAATCCGATTCCCCGGATATCGCCCACGATTTCCTGGCCCTCGAGGACGGCGAGCCGGTCCATCAGATAAGCCCCCATCCGGCGGGAACGTTCGACCAGGCCGTTGGCCTGGATATAGCGCAGGACCGCGGCGCCGATGGCGGTCGAGAGCGGGTTCTGCCCGTAGGTGTGGCCGTGGACAAAGACCCCGGAGCCGTTTTTGATGGTTGCGTGGATCTCGTCCTTGACCAAGACCGCGCCCAGCGGCGTATAGCCGGAGCTCAATCCCTTGGCCATCACGATCAGGTCGGGGACGACGCCCCAGTTTTCGATGCCGAAATTGCGGCCGCAGCGACCGATGCCGGTCATGACCTCATCGGCGATGAGCATGATATCGTACTCATCGCAGATTTCGCGGATGCGCTGCCAGTAGCCGTCCTTGGGCACGACCGCACCGGCCGTTGCGCCCACCACCGGTTCGGCAATAAAGGCGCCCACCGATTCGGGCCCCTCGTGCATGATGCTGCGCTCGAGCGCATCGGCGCATTGCAGCGCGCAGGTTTCCGGTTTTTCCTTGAAAGGGCAGCGATAGCAATAGGCCGGCTCGATGTGCGGGGTGTGCTGAAAAATGGGCAGGTAGTGGCTGCGGCGGCCGGTATGGCCGCCCAGGGCCAGCGCCCCGGTGGTATTGCCGTGGAAGCTCGACCAGCGTGAAATCACCTTGTACTTGTCAGGGTGTCCGGCCTCGCGCCAGTACTGCCGCACCAGCTTGACGGCCGATTCCACGGCCTCCGAGCCGCCGGACAGAAAATACGTCCGGCTCAGGGATTTATCCGGTGCCATCGCGTGAAGCAGGTCGCCCAGCTCGCAGGCGGCCGGGTTGGTGAACTGGCTGCTGTGAACGAAAGGCACCCGTCTGAACTGGGTTTCCATGGCCTCGAGGATTTCGGGGACGCAGTGGCCGATGCTGACGACACAGGCCCCGCCGGATCCGTCGATATAGCGCCGACCCTTGGTGTCCCAGATGTAGACGCCCTCGGCCCGGTCGGCCAGCGGATAGTTTTTTCTGAGATTGCGGTAAAAAACGTGGTCACAGGTTTCCATGGCGGCTCATTTCTTTTGTTTTTCAGTCACCGGCGGAAAAAGCCCCAGCCGTGTGTTCTCGGCGCGGGCCGGGTCGGGTCGGATTCAACGGTGGCAATCAAAATGAAAAACCGACAAATTTGTATGCCAACCCGTCCCTTCATTGGGCCCCACCCCGCTGCCGGGAATTTCCGGACGGCGGGCGATCAGTCGATCCGGGTCAGAATGCGGTCCTTGTTTTCCGGAGCCAAAGACAGGATTTGCCGGGCTTCCGCCGGGGTGGCGATCTGGCGCCCCATCGTGCGGGCGATGGTGGCGGCCGTCTGCACCAGCTGGGCATTGGTTGCCAGGGCGCCGTCAGGCAGGCGCAGATTGTCCTCGATGCCCACCCGCACATGGCCGCCCATGGCAATCGCCGCCGTGGCCAGAGGGATTTCGGCCGGGCCGATGCCGGCCACCGTCCAGGTGGCGCCCGGCGGCAGCGTGTCGGCCAGGAAGACGAGGTTGCGGACCGTTCCCGGCATAGCGCCAGGGGCCCCGAGAACGAAGTCGAAGTGCAGGGGCATGGCCAGGAGGCCTTTCTTCACCAGAAACATGGCGTTGTTGATCATGCCGGCCTCGAAGACCTCGATTTCGGGCTTGACGCCGGTGTCTTGGAACACGCCCGCCAGAAAAAGGAGAAAGTCGGGTGCGTTTTCGTAAACGATGCCAGGGAGGTTGTTGGATCCGGTGGTAAACGAAGCCATTTCCGGCAGCAGGCGCACCGGGTTGGCGCGGGCCTCCCAGTCCCGCCCGGCGCGGGCGCCGGTGGAGAGCTGAATGATGATTTCCGGCGCTTCGCGTTTGATGCGCCCAACCGTTTCTTTGAACACCGTCATGTCCAGGGTTGGCCGGCCCTCGGCGTCGCGCGCGTGAATATGGACGAGGCTGGCCCCGGCTTCGGCGCAGCGGCGTACGTCGGCGGCGATTTCCGCCGGGGTCAGCGGGACGTGGGGCGTCATTTCGCGCGTGGGGACATTGCCGGTTAAGGCGGCGGTAATAATGAGCTTTTCCATAAATGCGTCTATTCCGCCATCATCGATCGAATGTCAACTGCAAACCGCCGCCGGGCTCAAAAAAGAGCGGGCACCCGGCTCCGGGTGCCCGCGGGGGGAGGGTTTGGAGGCGGGCCGGGCTTCATCGACCCGTTTCCCCAGCGAGGGGCGTCAGACGGAGGAAACCTCGAAATCCGGATAGGCGTTGCCGGCATGTTCCTGGGAATCGAGGCCTTCGGTCTCCTCTTCCGGCGAGACGCGCAGGCCCACGGTCTTGTCGATCAGCTTGAACATGATGAACGCCGTGGTGAAGGTCCACGCAAAGCCGGCGCCGATGCCCAGCAGCTGAACGCCGATGATGCCGGCCGTCGTGCCGCCGATGTTGAAGATGCCGGCGGCCAGCGTGCCCCACGCGCCGCAGACGCCATGAACGGACACGGCGCCGACGGGATCGTCGATACGGATCTTGTCCAGCAGCAGGACCGAAAAGACCACGAGAACCCCGGCCACGGCGCCGATGATCACGGCACTGAGGGGGCTGACGTTGGCGCAGCCGGCGGTGATGCCCACCAGTCCGGCCAGTGCGCCGTTGAGGCTCATGCTGACTTCGGGCTTGCCGAATTTGAACCAGGAGGTCATCAGGGCGAAAACCGCACCGGTGGCCGCGGCCAGGTTGGTGTTGACGAAAATCATGGCGATGCTCTTGTCGGCCGTGGTCGTCGAGCCCGGGTTGAACCCGAACCACCCCAGCCAGAGGATGAAAACACCCAGGGCGGCCAGCGGCATATTGTGGCCCGGAATCGGACGAATGCTGCCGTCGGACTGATATTTGCCCAGCCGGGGGCCCAGCACGATGGCGCCGGCCAGGGCCGCCCAGCCGCCCACCGAATGCACGACGGTGGATCCGGCGAAATCGATGAAGCCCAGACCCTCCAGCCAGCCGCTGCCCTTGTAGAGGCTGCCCCAGGCCCAGCTGCCGAAGATGGGATAGATCAGGCCGCACACGAAGATGCTGTAGAGCAGGTAGCCGGTAAACTTGGTGCGCTCGGCCATGGCGCCGGAGACGATGGTGGCCGCGGTGGCGGCGAAAACCACCTGGAACATCCAGAACGCCAGCACCCAGGGGTCGCCGTCCGGCGAGAAATCGGCCAGAAAAAAGCTGGATGTACCGAACCAGCCCGTGGCCGAGGCCCCGAACATCAAACCGAACCCGATGGCCCAATAGATCAGCGAACCCATCGAGAAATCCATCAGGTTTTTCATGAGGATATTGATCGCACTCTTGGCGCGCGTGAAGCCCGCCTCCACCATGGCGAAGCCCGCCTGCATGAAGAAAACGAGGGCAGCGGCGATCAGGGTCCAGAGATAGTTGGCATGGGTCTGCACCAGGCCGATGGCCTCTTTGTTGCTCAGGGCCGTGGGCGCTTCGTCGCCGGCCCAGGCGCTGCCCGCCCACAAACCAATGGTTATCGAAAAGATCAGAATCGCTTTCACGTGTTGTCTCCTTCGCTGTTTCCGATGGCGGGCGGCGGGCCATGCCGGCCGTCGTCGGTCGCCTTCGTCCTGGTTGCATCATTCGGGTGGGGCGGGTCGCCGCCGGCCCCCATCCGTTCATTCTTCAGATCGCTTCCTTGCCGGTTTCACCGGTTCGAATCCGCATGGCCTCACCCACGGGAAGCACGAAGATCTTACCGTCGCCGATCTTGCCGGAGGACGCGTTTTCCTTGATGGTCTGCACCACCTGGTCGCTCAGTTCGGCATCGACAACGATATCGATCTTGACCTTGGGGACGAAGTCCACCTGATATTCGGCGCCCCGATAGGTTTCCTTGTGCCCTTTCTGGCGGCCAAATCCTTTGACTTCACTGATGGTCATGCCTTTGACCCCGATTTGGTTGAGGGCTGTTTTGACATCATCCAGCTTGAAGGGCTTGATGATGGCTTCGATTTTTTTCATGGCTGCGGTCCTTTCCGTGACGGTTGCATTTCAGTCGTTTCGAATTGAACTCCCGGGTACCAGTTCGGGAGTTAGGAGAGGCAAAGGGCGTGCCATTAGGGGAAATAGCGTTCAATCATCTAAAATATATATGGATTTTTAATTTCGGGCGTATTTGACACCACCGTTGATAACGCCATATAATATTACAATTATGTATTTAAAGTGCAGTATTAATACAAAAATGAATATATTATCATCCGGTGGCATTTTGGGGGTTATGGCGCCGGGGGACTTACGAGGCCAGAAAGTGCTGCCAGTACTTTTGGACCCGGCGTCGCGGTTTCGCGAACCGTTTCGCGTCGACCCGGGCCGGCTGGTTCTGAAGGCTGAGGCGGTGGGCGGCCGCCCGGAAGATCAGGTAGGCTTCGCGAAGAAAGTAGGCGGCTTCGGGCGCCAGCAGCCCGCTGTCGATCAGGGCGACCAGAAGGCGAACATTGTCGGTCCACACGGTCAGGGCCGGGAACTGATGCGATCGGTCCAGGATCAGAAACTGAACCAGAAACTCGATATCCACAATTCCGCCATGGCCCTGTTTGAGGTCAAAGACAGCATCCGCTGGGGGGTTCTGCTCCTTGCGGAGCCTCTCACGCATATCGACGATTTCGGCCTTCAGACGGGCCTGATCACGAGGCCGCTCGAGGATTTCACGGCGAATCCGGCCGAACCGGCGGTGCGTGCTTTCGTTGCCGCAGACGACGCGCGCCCGGATCAGGGCCTGATGCTCCCAGGTCCAGGCGTCCTCGCGCAGGTATTTGGCATAGGCTTCGATATGGCTGACCAGCGGGCCCGAACTGCCGCTGGGGCGCAGGCGCATGTCCGTCTCGTAAATCCGGCCCGCGCGGGTGTGCGTGGTAAGGATATGGATGACGCGCTGGCCCAGACGGGAAAAAAACTGGCGGTTGTCGATGGGCTGGGGGCCGCTCGCGGTGTAACCCGAGTCGGCGCTGTGCAGAAAGACGAGGTCGAGATCGGAGCCGTAGCCCAGCTCGAAACCCCCCAGTTTGCCGTAGGCCACCACCGCGAACCCCTGGTCGAAGGGCGAGTCGCCCGCCGGTCCGGAGGGGCGGCCGTGGCGGGCGACCAGGTGGTTCCAGGCCAGGCCGACGACTTCGTGGAGGATGACTTCGGCCAGATCCGAAAGGTGATCGCTGACCCGCATGAGCGGCAGCGCGCCGGTAACGTCAGCCGCCGCCACGCGCAGGGTGTTGACCTGTCTGAAAATGCAGATGGATTCGATCAGGAATTCGAGGTCGTCCGGTGGGGTTTTGGTCACCACGGTGCGCAGTTCGGCGATGAGTTCAGCTTTTCCCGGCGGTGTGTAGAGGGTGCGCGGGTCGAGCAGTTCATCGAGCAGTACGGGATGGCGGGCGATCAGCGCAGCAATGAAATGGCTGGCCCCGGCCAGTTGGACCAGGTGCTTCAGGGCCGGCGGGTTTTCTGCCAGGAGGGCCAGATAGGTTGAGCGGCGGATGATACCGGCAAGAATATCGATGATCCGTGTGACGGTCCGGTCGGGTGCCTCGGCCTGCAGGGCCGCCCGCAGCATCTGCGGCAGCAGTCGATCGAGGCGTTGCCGGGCCTCGGCGCTGATGTTGGTGCGGCGGGCCTGACGGCGAAGAAATGCCAGGCGCGCCCGCACGTCGGAAGGGGACGCGAACCCGGCCTGCTTTAGCAGCACGTCGGCCTGCTCGGCATCCAGGGCGTCCTGCCAGATACCGTTGAGTACGTTCAGTCCGATGCCGTGCGCGTCGCCCTCTGCGGGCGGCGCCTCCTCCTCGGCCAGCAGCCTGGCAAATTGACGATGGACCCAATCCCGATGCTGATCGAGCTGGGCTTCAAAAGCGCGGGTGTCGTCGAAATCCATGGACCGGGCCAGGCGCTCACGCTCCAGCGTTTCGGCCGGTAAGCGGTGGGTCTGCTGGTCGGCGTAGGCCTGCAGGCGGTGCTCGACCCGGCGCAGAAAGATATAGGCGCCGCGGAGACGTTCGCGAACCTCGGCGGTAATGTAGCCGTTTTTCGCCAGCACATTGAGGACCGGCAGAAGCCGCCGTTCCTGGAGGGCCGGCACCACGCCGCCCCGGATCAGCTGGAAGAACTGGGCAAAGAACTCGACTTCCCGGATCCCTCCGGGACCGAGCTTGACATCACGGGCCATGCCCTTGCGGCGGACTTCCAGGGCAATCTTGTTTTTCATTTCGCGTAACGATTCGAAAACGCCGTAATCAAGGTAGCGGCGGTAAACAAAGGGGCGCATCATGTCCATCAGGTTCTGAGCGTCGGCACCGTCCCCGGCGACCACCCGGGCCTTGATCCAGGCATAGCGTTCCCACTCGCGCCCGTGGGTCTGATAATAGGTCTCCATGGCGTTGAAACTCATGGCCAGCGGACCGCTTTCGCCAAAAGGGCGCAGACCGGTATCCACCCGGAAAACGAACCCGTCGGCGCGAACCCGGCCCAGGGCCTGAATGAGCCCGCGGGCCAGACGGGTGAAAAAATCATCATGGGCGATGGGCTCGTCGCCGCCGGTGGTCCGCCCCCCTTCGGCAAAGGCGAAAATGAGATCGACGTCCGATGAAAAATTGAGCTCGCGGGCCCCGAGTTTGCCCATGCCGACCACCAGCAATCGCAGCGGGCGGCCGTCGGCGCCCCGCGGTTCGCCGTACTGCCGGACCAATGCGCTGTGGAGAATATCCCGCGCCCTCGTGATGCAGACGTCGGCCAGGTGGGAAAGCTCGCTCAGGATGGCATCCAGCGGGGCCCTTCCGGAAAGGTCGCGCCAGGCGATCCGCAGCATTTCCTGCTTGCGAAAGGCCCGCAGGGCATGGGAGAGTTCATCGGCGCTGATTTCGTCGGCGGCGGGCAACAGGCCGTCCAGACGCCGGGCATAAGTCGGTTGGTCGATGGTGCGGTCCAGATCGCCGTTTTGGATGGTTTCCGTCACCCATTCGGGTGTTTGGGCCGCGTGGCGGGCGATAAAGTCGCTGAAACCGATAACGCGCCGGATTTCAGCCTGGATCTCGGCTTCGGTGGGCAATGTCACGTTGTTTTGGCGGGCCGCGGTTTGCAAGGCCTGCCATCGTTGCTCGATATCGGTGTCCAGGTGCTTTGCGGGTGGGGGCATGGACGGGATTTTCCTAAAAGCGTATGTTTGTGATCGTGACCGGTTCGACGCCGCCGCTCTCAGGGCTGCATATAGCCCCAGTCCACCAGTCGCTGATAGGCGTGCTGCGCATGGGGGCCCTGTTGCACGACCTTGAGATAGGCAATGTAAAACCGGGCGGATTCTTCCTTCCGCTGAGACCCCTCCCGCGAGAGGCCTTTGAGAAAAAGAAGTTCCGGATTGCCCGGCAGCAGGCGATCGCAGCGCTCGAAATTGTCGAAGGCCTTGTCGAATTGGCCGATGTTGATCCGGGCGATGCCCATGATCAGCTGGGCCTGCGGCTCCTGGGGGTCGATCTGGCTCGCATCGCGGGCGTAGCGCGTGGCGTTGGCAAAACGCTCCTGCAGATACTGGCACTTGGCCATCATGATGTGCGCGGCGTAATCCCGGGGCGCTTTCTTTAGCGCCGTCAGGAACTGCTTCTCGGCGGCCGGGTACTTTTTGCGGGCCATTTCTTTTTCGCCGTTCTGCATGGCCTCGATCGCCCCGGCTATCCGGCGCAGGCCGGCGGTGTGGTCCTGGTAGCGTTCGCGGTAGATGGGCTTGCCGGCGCGATCCGGATAACGGGTGCGGATGGCCTCAATGGCCGTCTGGTAACGCTCATCGCTCATGGGGTGCGTGGCAAAAAGCAGTTCGACGGCATTGGCCTTGTGGCGGCTGAGATTGCGCAGCATGTCCATCAGGTCTTCGAACCCATCGGGGTTATAGCCGGCCGCAGCCATGTAGCGCAGGCCCAGGTCGTCGGCTTCGCGTTCGTTGTCACGGCTGTAGGAGGCCAGAAGCGCCCCGGCGCTGAGACTGCCCATCTGCCCCACGAGGTTGCCCAAGCCCGACCCCTGCCCGCCGGCGATGGCGGATGCCCCGCCCACGAGGGTCTGGGTGAGGGCCGCTTTGGACATCTGCCGGGCGGTGTGGCGGGCGTTGACATGGCCCAGTTCATGACCCAGCAGGGAGGCCAGTTCGGCTTCGTTGTCGATTTGGAGAAGGATCCCGCGCGTGGTGGCGATGGTGCCGCCAGGGAAGGCGTAGGCGTTGACATAGGTGGCGTTGACCACCTCGAAACGATAGGGCATTTGGGGCCGGTGGGTGCCCGGTACCATGCCTTTGCCGGTCTGGGCCACGTATCGGGCGAGCTTGCGATCCTGGACGACGCCGTAGTCGGCCGAAATCTGGAAGGGTGAATGCTGGCGGTCCACCGCCAGTTCGTCCTGCTCGGAGACAAGCATGAGTTCGGATTTGCCGGTCACCGGATTGGTGGCGCAGCCCGTCATCCACGCGGCCGCGGCCAGCGTACTGCAGCGTATGAAATCCCGGCGACTCAACCCGCCGCCGAGGCGAATGCCTTCGGGGGTCAGCTTCATGGCAACGTTTTCCTCTTTTTCTTGTCGGCTGTGACAGCCACAGGCAATGATGGCAGGGGGCCCGGGCAAGCGAACCCTAGCGATCCAGATGGCCCAGGCTATAGCGGAAAACGCTTGGGGAGTAAACAACTTGAAGGCGAACACCCGACCGATGGGGCCCGCATTTACGGCTTGATTATTTGCACCGGTTGCGGTTATTATCCCGTTCCCGCATGGTTCCCAGCGAAGTATGCATCTGAAAATGCGGATAATTTCAAGTGGATACCGGAGGAAGACGAATTTGTAATAAAACGGGCCGGTTGATGACAAAAATGTATGTTTGGAGTGATCCCATCAAGTCCCCCAGAGGAACTGCCGGCAGTATCCACCTGATATTGTTGTATAATTCAACATTTCATGTCATGGCATGCCGCTTGCTTTACCCCTTGAGGGGTGAAACGGCGGCCTACCCGCGCGTGACCGGTTGGACCTTTCCCATCCCTGCATGACGAGGACAGTGATGTTGAAGGCCGATGGCACAGATGCCCAGCGGGCATCCGTGGATTTTTGCCGCCGGCGGGCAGCGGAAGACGCCGGCCAATTCGATAGGGAGGATCAGCGTATATGTGCCGATTGTTTGCCATTACCAGCCAGGACCCGCTATCGCCCATGGTGGCGCTCCAGGCCCTGGACGTGATGCGGGAAGGCCACGACGGCTCCGGTGTCGGGCTTTTCCTGCGGGATCTGGGTGGACCCTTCGATGAAATCAAGGATGCCCCCATTTTGTCCGGCATCTTCAGCGAGGCCGGTCTGCGCCGGTTGGACACCTATATGATGGACCTGGGCTTCATGACCAAATACAAGATCTCCATCAAGGTGCCCAAGACCCCGCCGCCCGGGGTGCCGCGCCGGGATATCTACCTGGTGCGCGCTTACGAATACCCCGAGGACTGGGACGGGTTGTCCCAGAGCGAGCTTTACAACCGGCTGTTGGAGACGCGCCTGACCCTGCGCGCCATGGGAAATGAGACCGGCGACATGATCGTCTTCTCGTTTTGGCCGGATGTCATCATGATCAAGGAAATCGGCGACCCCCTGAGCGTGGCCAAGCACCTGATGCTGGACCGCAAGGAACTGCAGGCCCGCATCATTATGGCCCAAGGGCGGCAGAACACCAACTACGCCATCAACCTCTACGCCTGTCACCCTTTTTTCATCCAGGGTTATTCCACCATGACCAACGGCGAGAACACGGCCTTCATCCCGATCCGGGAGTATCTGTCATCGCGCGGTTTCCCCGGTTATGTCGGCTACCAGTCCGACTCGGAGGTTTTCACCCACATCCTGCACTTCGCGGTCAACCGGTTGGGGCTGGGGGTCGAGGCCTACAAGCACATCATCACCCCCTTACAGGAGGCCGATCTGCACGTGCACCCCAACCGCCGACTGCTGACGGGTCTCAAGCAGACCTGCCGCAAGCTGATCATCGACGGGCCCAACTGCGTGATCGGCTCGCTGCCCGATCACAGTCTCTTCATGGTCCAGGACCGCAAGAAACTGCGCCCCGGCGTGGTGGGCGGCCGTCCGGGCCGCTACGCCTTTTCCTCGGAGCTCTGCGGCCTGGATGCCGCCATCCCCGAGCGCGACAAGTCACAAGATTTTCAACCCATGCATCTGGACACCGCTATCGTGAACGCGGATCGTCAGGAGGTCAAGATATGCAGCCAGAAGGACCCATTGCACCTTTCTCACTGAGCATCAAGGATTT
>CAYMAR010000014.1:19602-27085 GCA_964388465.1 uncultured Desulfobacteraceae bacterium | reverse complement strand
ACGCCCAGATCCCCGAAGCTGCGGGCGGTGACCAGCACCCGCCGCTCCATCGACCCCACCATGCGGTTGTAGCTCCCCACGCAGCGGTCGAGGTCGCGGCCCATCTGCTGCAGGTGGCCGGTCATGGTCTGAAGCCGCTCATACAGGGTGCGGCCGAGCCGCGCGACTTTGTCGGCGTTCTCGGCGGCCTGCTGCTGCCGCCAGCCGTAGGCCACCGCCTTGAGCAGGGCGATCAGGGTGGTGGGTGTGGCCAGCACGACCTGATGCTGCATTCCGTCTTCGATCAGGCGCGGGTTGCGGGCCAGCGCGGCCGCAAAGAAGCTTTCGCCCGGAATGAAGAGGACGACGAATTCAGGCGTGGTTTCGAACTGCGCCCAGTAGGCCTTCCGTGCCAGCTGCTGGATATGGGTCGCCATCTGGGCTGCATGCCGGTCGAGCAAGGCGTCGCGTTTTTCCGCCTGCGTGGCTTCGAGGGCATCGAGATAGGCGGACAACGGCACCTTGGCATCGATGACGATGAGGCGTTGGCCGGGCAACTGAACGATCATGTCGGGTCGCATCCGGTTGTCGGCGCCGGGCGTGGCGGGCTGTTCGTAAAAGTCGCAGTGGGCCTGCATACCCGCGAGTTCGGCCACCCGCTTCAGCGTGGTTTCGCCCCAGCGGCCGCGCACGTGCGGCACCCGAAGGGCCTTGACCAGCCGGCTGGTTTCCTTGTGGACGCGCTCCTGGGTGGCCATCAGCGCGTGAACCTGCTGGCGCAGTTCGCCATAGGCATCCTGGCGGGCGCGTTCCATGGACCGGGTGTTGTTCTCGTAGCGCGCGAGGGCTTCCTGCAGCGGTTTGAGCATGCCGTCCACGGCCTGGGAGCGCTGGTCCAGGTCGCTGCGGGCCCGGTCGACAAAGCGGGCCAGCGTGGCCTGGGCCAGGTCCATGAAGACCCGGTTGTTTTCCTTGAGGGCCCGGGTGGACAGCCCCTTGTAGGCATCGGTCAGGCGCTCCTGCCAGCCTTCGACCAGGCGGATCTTCTCTTTGAGGGCCTGGCGGTCCCGCCGGATAATGGTCTCGAGGCGCGCCCCCCGGCTGCGCTGGTCGGATACGGTCTTCTGCAACTCGGCCACCTGCGCCTCCCGCTGCTGCAGGCGCGCTTCCAGCGCTTCCGTCCGTTCGGCCCGCACCTCGGCCGCAGCATGGGCCTCGGTCAGACGCACAATCTCGCCGTGGTTGCGGTCCGCTTCGCGCCGCATCGAAAGAAGCGCTTCCTGGTGCGTTTTCAACAGGCGGATGCGACTCATCCACCAGCCGACCGCGAGACCCGCCAGGGCCCCGGCCATGCCGACCAGGGCCAGCACCCAGGGGGCTATGTTCCAGGCCACCGGCATACGTTTTAATCGCGCTCCCCGCCGGCGTTCGGATCGGAAGCACGGCGATAGGTGCCGCTGCGGCCCCCGGATTTTTCCACCAGCCAGACCTCCGTGATATGCATGCTGCGGTCGACCGCCTTGCACATGTCGTAAATCGTCAGCGCGGCCACGGTGGCCGCGCTCAGGGCCTCCATTTCGACCCCGGTGCAATCATGAATCCGAACCGAAGCCAGGACGCGAACCCGGGCGCGGGCAACATCCGTCTCGAAGTCCACTTGGGCATGGCGCAGGTTCAGGGGGTGGCACATGGGGATCAGCATGGCGGTCTGCTTGGCGGCCATCACGCCGGCGATGCGGGCCGTTTCGAACACATTGCCTTTTTGGACCGTGCGGTCCTGAATCCGCGCGAGCGTCTCCGGCTGCATGACGACCACCGCCTGAGCGGTGGCCCGGCGGTCGGTGGGCGCCTTGTCGCTCACATCCACCATGCGGACCCGGCCGTCCGCGTCCAGATGGGAAAATTCGGTCAAGTCTGCCTCCTATGAAGGTTTAATCCGACCCAATGAAAAATTCCGTTTTGGAAGTGACCGTGGTTTTGATGGCATTGAGGGTCTCTTCGAGAACGGCGATCACGTTTTCGCGCACATCGCCGGCGACCACCAGCACCATAACGTCGTCGCCCACGCTCAAATCGCGATCGGCGGCGATGTCGACCCGGACGTCGACGATCCCGGGGCGCTGGCGGGCAGCGTCCATGACGGCGCCCAGGCGCGCTTCATCGACGTTGACGCGCAGCCCGGAGACCCGGCGGCCGTCGCGGGAGGTGGCCCGCACCACGCCGTTGTGGCAGAGCACCATGCCGGCCTGATCGAAGTTGGGGTGTTTTTTTACGGCCGTGATGAGATCGGCGGCATTCATGAGGTGATGGAACTCCTTTTCATGGGCCCGAGTTCCTTCTCGGCGGGGCGGCTAGATCCATTGCGCCGCTTCCGCGAGGTCTTCGGGGGTGTTGATGTTTTTGAACGACAGCAGCTCCGGATCGAACCGGCGCAGGCGTTTGTCACTGACCTGTTTGACGCGCACGCGATCGAAAAACCGGCGGATGCGATAATCACCGCGTTTAAGCCGGTTTTCGACCGGCTCGAGGCAGCGCCGGGCATAGACCGCGCACAGGGGCTCGAGCCCCGCGGCGGTGTGGGGAACCACCACGTCGATGCCGGGCTGGCGGGCGTCCAGCAGGGATGCAATCAGCGCCGTCTTGAGGAGCGGGGTGTCGCAGGCGCAGATGAACACGTCGTCGCAACGGCTGTAGAACAGGGCCGTGTGGATGCCGGTGAGGGAACTGCGGGCATCCACCAGGTCGGACACGATGGTGGCATCCCGGTCGACATAGTTGTGGGGCTGATTGGACACGATGAGAATTTCGTCGAAGAGGTCGTCGAACGCCCGGACGATATGATCGATCATCGCCATGCCGGCCAGAGAGACAAGGGCTTTTTCCCGGCCGCCGAAGCGCGAGTTCAGTCCGCCGGCGAGTACGACCCCCGCACAGGGGCGGCGGCCGACGGGTGTCGTTGAGGGCTTGGAATTCATTCCGTTCGGCACCCGGCACTTGGCTTGCCGCCGGAAGGCCCCCCCGCGGCATTCAAGATCGGATACGCGGTCATGCGGTGTATCGTGGAGCGATTCAAAATAGGCACCCACTGCGTGCGTGCATGGCTTTCCCGCCGTCTCACGCCGTCCATCGACCCCCAGCTTGTTTTTTAAAATGCTAAATTATTCTGCACGTTATCCGCCGGCCTCGTTTTAGGGAATATAAATGATCCCCCAGGCGTTGGCAAGGCGTATTGCCGCATGCCCGGTAACCCGCGCCAACAATGCGCTTGCGTTTCCTCCGGGGGTTGGTATATGCCGGTGGAGAACGGCATGCCCTTGGTTCAGGCGATAGCGGCGTCCGCACGTCAATCGGTTAAACGCAACGGTCGAGATCGGGGGGAAGCGATGAGCGCACAGGAATTGATCATGGACGCCAAGGATATCGATCGCACCATCACCCGTATGACCCACCGAATTCTGGAGATCCACAAAGGGGCGGCCGGTCTGACCCTGATCGGCATTCAAACCCGGGGCGTTTTTTTGGCCAAACGGATCCAGGATAAAATCAAGTCGATCGAGGGCACCATGGTGGAAACCGGCGATATGGACATCACCCTCTACCGCGACGACTGGACGCGCATCAGCCACCATCCGGTGGTTCAAGCCACGGACATCCTGTTTTCGGTGGATGAGCGCGAGATCATCCTGGTGGACGACGTTCTTTTTACCGGACGGACCACGCGCGCGGCCATGGATGCCATCATGGACTTCGGCCGGCCGGCCCGGATCGAGCTGGCGGTACTGGTGGATCGCGGCCACCGGGAACTGCCCATCCAAGCGGAATACGTGGGCCGCTTCATCGAAACCCGGCGCTCGGAAACGATCAACGTCTTTCTGCAGGAGCACGACGCGGAAGACAAGGTTCTCATCGCAAGGAAAGCATGATGGCGGAAGTCGCGCACAAGTCGTCGGTGCCCCGCAACCTGGCGGTGGGCATCCTGACCGTTTCGAGCAGCCGCAGCCTCAAAGAGGATAAAAGCGGGCAGTGGATGGCCCGCCGCAGCGAGCGCGAAGGGCATCGGGTCGTGGCCCATCACGTGGTGCCGGACGACGCCCGCTCGATCGCCGAGGCCCTGGGCATCATCATCGACGCCCACCAGCCGCACGCCGTTATCGTCGACGGCGGCACCGGCATCACCCCCGCCGACGTCACGATCGAGGCCGTGCGTCCATTGTTCGCCAAAGAGCTGACCGCTTTCGGCGCGCTGTTCGCCCTGTTGAGCCACGAGGAGATCGATTCGGCCGCCATCATGTCACGGGCCACGGCCGGCGTGATCGGCCAGACCGTGGTCTTCTGCCTGCCGGGCAGTCTCAACGCCTGCAAGCTGGCCTGCAAAGCCCTGATTTTCCCCGAGCTGGGGCACCTCGCCAAGCACGTCCGCGGCGGCGGTTGAACCCGCGGCAGCGCTCCGCCTCGCGCCATTCACCGGCATCATTTCCACTTCGATTTCAAACCGACGATTCGAACACGTCCGGGATGCCGAAAATGACGGCATTCAGGTTCCGGCTGAGACCGGTCGGCTCGGCCAGCGGGGCATCATCCAGACGGGTGGCCGGAACCACCCCCATCAGGGCGTTGGTCAGCAGCACCTGGTCGGCCGAATAGAGATCGACCGGAAACATCGGCTTGTGTTCGATCCGGTAGCCCTGGGTCTTCAACTCCCGGCAGACGCATTTTTCCATGACGCCGGGCAGGACGTGGGGCGAAAGGGGCCGCAGCACCGTCCGATCGCGGATGGCCAGCAGATTGGCCGTATGGGTCTCGGACAGGCTGCCGTCCGGGTTGAGAATCAGGGCTTCGTGTGCGCCGTTTGCCCGCGCCCACTCGCCAGCATGCAGATAGAACAGGTAATTGAGGGTTTTGTAGTCGGCCCAGGGGGATTGCCGCGCCTCGGGGTAGACGCGCAGGTCGAGGCCCCGGGCCCTGAGAACGCTCAGGCGGTGGCGGTAGGGCCGGGCGGTGACCCACAGGCTTCCGGCGTTGCCGCCCGCCCGGTCGCCGGCGGTGGCGGCAAGGCGCAAAGCGGCCGTGCATCCGTTCAGCGCGTTGCGGGTCAGGACCTGTTCGATGACCGTCCCCCAGGTAATATCCGGCGGGGAGCTGTCGAACAAGGCCTGCCAGGTCCGGTTGAAGCGGTGCGTATGTTCCTTCAGCAACGGCACGCGGCCCCGGTCGGCCCGGATGGTTTCGAAAAAGCCGTTGCCGTAGCGCACCCCTTCGTCGTTGACGGGCAGGCGCGCGCTGGCGGCGGAGCAAATGCGGCCGTTGAACCAGACCCATTCCGTTGAAGGCGAAATCGGGGGGCAGGACCGGCAGACGTTGAACACCGTGCGCCCTTTGTGCAGGGTCTCCTCGAATTCGCTTCGGGGATCGGAATCGTACACCACCCCGCCGCCCACCGAAAAGGCCATACGCTGCCGGTAAATCACCGCCGTGCGAATGGCGATGGACAAGTCCAAGCTCCGGTGAAAACTGATATAGCCGATGGCGCCGGTGTAGACATGGCGTCGATCGGGTTCGAGTTCGTCGATGATCTCCATCGCGCGGATTTTGGGACAGCCGGTGATGGAGCCCCCGGGGAACACCGCGCGGATGAGATCGACGGCGTCCCGATCCGGTTCAAGCGCCCCCTCCACGACGGAGACGAGGTGATAGACGTTTGCGTAGGCCTCGAGCGCTTTGTGGCGGGTCACCCTGACGGATCCACCTTGGCAGATTCGGCCCAGGTCGTTGCGCAGGAGATCCACGATCATCGAAAGCTCGGCGTCGTCCTTGGCGCTGGTCAGCAGTTCGCTGCGCATGGCCCGATCGGCCGCCGGCTCCGAGCGACGGGGGCGCGTGCCTTTAATGGGCCGCGTTTCCACACGGCCGTCGGTCAGTTTGATAAATCGCTCCGGCGAGGTCGAGACGACGGTATGGTCGCCGGCGTTGATGAAAGCAAAGAAGGGGGCTGGATTCGCTTCGTAGAGGGTTCGGAAGAACCCGAAGGCGCTGCCCTCGAACCGGGTCTCAAACCGCTGGGAGAGGTTTACTTGATAGACGTCGCCGGCGGCGATGTATTCACGGATCCTTTCCACTGCCGACTCATAGCCCACCTGATCGAAATTGGCGCATACCGCCGCATCCATGGCAAAGGTTTCATCAGGAATGGCCTGTCGTTCGCGCGCGGCGGCTTTGGCCGTGATATCCCCGCCAAGGATGCGGCCGTCTCCAAAGGTTCGCAGGCTTTCATACAGCCGCACCCGGCCGGTTTGCGTATCGTGCACCAGAATGGCGGATGGGGCATAAAAGCAGACATGGGGCAGGCCCCACCGATCGATCGATGTGCGCGGCAGCGCCTCGAGCTGGTCTTTCAGGTCGTAAGCCAGATACCCCATAAGACCGGCGGCCAGGGGGGCGGCTTCGGACGCGACCGGGCATTGGCACCGATCGATGACGGCGCGTAGCGCATCAAACGGATCTATTGCGAGGCGGTGGGGCCGTCCGTCGATGGTCAGCTCGACGCGACGCCCCCGGCTCTTGAGGGTCAGCCAGGGATCGATGCCCAGGATGTGATGGCGGGCGCTGTCCAGTTCGCCGCCGCTCATGAGCAGGACGGTGCCCTCCTCGTGGGACCAGCGGGAAGCCATATCCATCAGGGATGATGTCGGCACACCATCGGCCGGTCTGATCTGTAGGCGGCCCGCCGCATTCAGTATTTCTCGAACCGATGTCATTGGCACTCGCAGGGGGCGGATTCGTGAATGGTCAGTCGGGCCGTTGCGGGGCGATCGCCAGTCGGGGGTTCGCGCTTTAGGTCCGCAAGGGGGCCCAGATCGAGGAAGTTGTCGATGATGACCGCGCCGTCCGGCGTCAGGAAACTCTCGGGGTGAAACTGGACCCCGTGTAAAGGATAGTCCGGGTGGGACACCCCCATCACCACATCGTCGTCGCTCCAGGCCGTCACCCGCAGTTCATCCGATCGCACATCCACCATGAGCGAATGGTAGCGGGCGGCTTCGAACGGGCTATCAAGCCCCTTAAAAACAAAACGGCCATCGTGACGGACCCTGCTGGTCTTGCCATGGCGGGGTAAGGGCGCCCGGACGGTGCGGCCGCCGAAAACCTCGTTGAGACATTGCATGCCAAGGCAGACGCCCAGGACCGGTATGTGGCGGTAAAAGGTGCGGATGAGCGGCATCGACAGCCCGGCGTGGGTCGGATCTTTGGGGCCCGGGCTGATGAGCAGATAATCCGGTGCCATTGCCTCCGCGGCCTCGAGTGCCAGCCGATCCGAGCGGAACACTTGAATATCGAGATCGCAACCCATGAACATCTGCACCAGGTTGTAGGTAAAGGAGTCGTAATTGTCGATCACCAGCAGGCGTGCGCTCATCGCTTCCTCCATCAAGCAGAAACGCCACCCCGAATGAGTCTGGGTGGCGTCGGCCTAGTGCATAACTCATGATATCAGCACCCCGCATGG
>CAYMAR010000014.1:0-19502 GCA_964388465.1 uncultured Desulfobacteraceae bacterium | reverse complement strand
AAGGCATGCCTCTGGACGTCGGCCGCGAGCCGGCCGGCGCTGAACGCTTGCCATATGGAAATATCGCCTTATCTGTAACTAAAACAAACGACCCATGAAAGCAATTTGGAATGAACCGTACGGCGGAAGTCATCAAACTGCAATCTGCATCGGGATCGATTTTCGAACGGCAGCGGGCGGCCAGCCGGAAACAACCTTATTTGCCTCTTTCCGAGCGCCTTGAACTGCTCAAAAAGCTGGAATCGGTGCTGATCGCCAATCAGGATGCCATCGCGGAGGCCATCGCCAGCGATTTCGGTCATCGTTCGCATCACGAAACCAAGATCCTTGAAATTTTTCCATCAGTCGCCGGACTGCGTCACACCCGCCGTCATTTGAAAAAGTGGATGAAGCCCCAGCGGCGACATGTATCGCTGCATTTTGCCGGCGCGCGCAACCGCGTGGTTCCCCAGCCCAAGGGCGTTGTCGGCATTATCGCCCCCTGGAACTACCCCCTTTTTTTGGTGATCAGCCCGCTGACCAGCGCGCTGGCGGCCGGCAACCGCTGCATGATCAAAATGGCCGCCAATTCTCAGCGTCTCTGCGCGCTCCTTAACAAGTTGTTCCGCCGTGTGTTCGCGGAAGACCGGGTTGCCGTTCTGCCGGGGGTTTCCGCCCGGGACTTCACGCCCCTGCCCTTCGACCATCTCATCTTTACCGGCTCCCCGGCCTCTGGGCGCACCGTCATGAAAACGGCAGCCGAAAATCTGACGCCGGTCACCCTTGAACTGGGCGGCAAATCTCCCACGATCGTGTGTGACGATTTCGATATCACCACGGCGGCGGAGCGGATTCTGCACGCCAAATTCATGAACGCGGGGCAGACCTGCGTTGCCCCGGACTACCTGTTTCTGCCGGAGTCCCGGGTGACGGCGTTCGTCGAGGCGGCCCGGCGTATCGTGCCCGCCCGTTACCCGCGGCTGGATGCCAACGATTACACGTCGATTGTCGACGCCAAAGGTTACCAGCGCCTCAAGGCGCTTCTGGAAGATGCCCGCAAACGGGGCGCCGAGATCATCGATCTGCTTCCCGGAGCCATATCGGATGACGACGCGCGGCGTCTGCCCCCCACCCTGGTCCACCCGGCCAGTGATGGCATGGCCGTGATGCAGAACGAAATATTTGGGCCCATTCTTCCGATCATGACCTTCCGCCGACTGGATGAGGTGGTGGCCTATGTCAACGCCCACGAAAGACCGCTGGCCCTCTACCTTTTCACGCGTGACCAAGCCCGCCGCGAAAAGATCATCCAGCAGACCATGTCCGGGGGGGTCAGCATCAACGACTGCGCCATGCATGTGGCCCAGCACGACATGCCGTTCGGCGGGGTCGGCAACAGCGGCATGGGCCATTATCACGGTTTCGAGGGTTTTTTGGAATTTTCCAAGCTGAGGCCGGTTTTCGAGCAGGCATCGAGGCCGTTGGGGGCGGCTTTCCTCTATCCGCCCTACGGACGGGTTTTTGAGCGCGTTTACGATCTTTTAATCAAGCTGCGCTGGATTTGAAAAGGATGCGGCCGCGCCGGCCGTGGCGGCCAATTGCCGAGGGGGTAAGCGTCTTCAAAACAATTGCGATTAAACTTTTTCTGTGTGTATTGGTCTTGCTGGGCAATGCTGCACCGGTGCTGGCGGATGGCGGTGCGCTTGAAGCCCTGCGGTCGACGATTGATGAGGGAATCCATATCCTGGACGACCCCGAGCTGGTTGGCACGGACGGCTGGGCGCAGAAGGAAGAAAAACTCTGGCGATTGTCGGAGCGGCTTTTCGACTATCCGGCCATGTCCCGGTTGGTGTTGGGATCATACTGGGACGATCTCACCGCGCGGCAGCGTGAGGCTTTTTACGTCGCCTTCACCGGGTTCCTGCGCCGCGCCTACGTACCGCGCCTTCTGGAGCGTTACAGCGGCCAAAGGATCTATTACGATCGCGAGCAAATCGTATCCCCATCCAGGGCTGTCGTGGGGGCCTATGTCTTCTGGATGGAGCGCAAGATCCCCTTCAACATCCATATGCTCAGACGCCAGGAAGGTTGGAAGATATACGATATCAGTACCATGGGGGTGAGTGCCCTCAAAAACTACCGGGCCCAGTTTCGCTGGCTGCTCCTGAGCGGCACCCTTGATCAGTTGATCGCCCGGTTGAACACGCGGGCCAATCCCGCCTCCTGAGCGTGAATCCGACGCCAAACGGCGTTCATTTTTGCCCCCCGCCCATCAACATGGCGAGATGGTCGCTCATGCCGCCGCAGTTGTTTTGGGCCCAGCCACCATCCACCGCCAGCACCACGCCACTGATATAGCCGGCCAAGTCGGATCCAAGAAATAGGCAGGCCTTGCCGATATCCGCCGGCGTGCCCAGCCGGCCCAGGGGCACCCCTGCTGCGGTTTGGGCTCTGGTCTCAGGGTCGGGGGCCAGCCGGGCCATGCCCTCCGTGCCGTCGATCGGGCCCGGAACAATGGAGTTGATCCTCACCCCGTGGCCGCCCCACTCGAGGGCCAGGGTCCGTGTGATCATATCCACACCGGCCTTGGCGGCACAGACGTGAATCTGGGCCTGCATCGGTATAAAGGCCTGGGGAGCGGATATGTTGATAACGCTCCCCCCGGGTTTTCTCAGGTAGGGAAAGACGGCCTTCATGACATGGAAGGTGCCGCGCAGGTCGATGTCGACGACGGATTTGAATCCGTTGACCGAAAGATTTTGCGCGAGTGCGGGGAAATTGCCGGCGGCGCCGGAAACGACGACGTCGAATTCGCCCCAGCGGCCGTGCACGTCATGGATGCCGGCTGCCAGCGTGTCATAATCGCGCACGTCAGCGGCAAATCCCACAGCTTCCGCGCCCAAATTCTCGAGGGCCGCAAGGGTTGCCGCCACTTTGGACGAATTGCGGCTGGCCACGGCGACGCGGGCGCCATGGGCCGCAAAACACTCGGCCACGCCGCGATTGATGCCGCTGGTGCCCCCAACGACCACGACCGTTTTTTGGCTGAAGTCCAGTTCCAGGGTCATTCAAACCTCCTTCGGGGATAAAGGGAAGCCAGGCGCCTGGTTCCCGCCCGTAAAAAGTCCCGCCACGGTCCGGACCCGGGTTCGCTTTGACTGATCGGGTGCCGGAAAGGCCATGTCCGCCGAGCTTCACCACTGACCGGTTCGGCGGAGGGCCTGCTTCACGGCCACTCTCAGCCCGGTCGGCGTCCAACCCGGGGTGCCGATCCGTGTCTGGTATTCGCGCAGCACGGCGGTCAGAATCTCGTATTGCGATGCCCGACCTTCAAAGCCCAGCGAATCCGCACGAAGATACCATTTTCCGTCGCGCTGGACGATGCGCATGACGCCATTTTCCTGGGTAACGATATATTCGCGTCCCCGGGGCTCGGGTTGTTTTTCCGATAGCCTCCGGTAGGTGCTCAGCGGGATTTTATCCGGAAGGTTGAACGCGGGGACCCCGGCCTCAGGTTCATCCCGCCCGAATTTTTCCCATTCGGCCTGCCCGTAAACCGCGGTGTATTTTTGCCGGAAATCGTTGCTGGCCGCTAGGCAGTTGATGAACGTGCGGATAAAGCCGATCTGTTCCGCGCGTCCCACGATGACGCCGAGGGCTTGCCCCGGGTCGGCGCGAAAGAGGGCGTCGATGTATTGGCGGTAGGCCTGTCCGGGACGCGCGGCCCCCGGGGCGCTCGGCGGCGCCGCCGTCGCGACGAGGGCGACCAGGACGGCCATGGTGCTTAGAACGAACGTTTTCATCAAGATGTCTTTTACCAGTTACACCAAGGGATGACAAAGGAAATGCAGGCGTCGGGGACGATCGGCCGCCGTTCCCATCAGGAACATCAGACGCCGGCCGGTCACTCATTCAGCGCCCGGCCGGGCGGCTGAGCGCCAGCGGCGCTTGCGCTCGCCACCTGTTTTGATGCATAAATACCCTATGCGATGCTTGAAATGCAGCGCCACCATCCGCGGGGAGCAGAATTTCTGCGGCGACTGCGGCCATCAGCTGAAAAACATCTGCTCCGGCTGCGGCACCCTCAATCCCCCTTTCTTCAGATACTGCGGCCAGTGCGGTCGAAACCTGGCGGATATCGGTACCGTCATGCTTGATCGGGCCGGTCTCATGATCGAGGCGGACGCCGCCGCAACGGAAATGCTCGACCCGCAAGACGGTGGCCTTATCGGCAAACCCTTCGCGCTTTTTGTCGATGTCGACGACCTGGTGCTCTACTATTCCCACTGGAACGAGTTGATCCGTTCCGGCCGCCGCCAGAGTCTTGACATCGAAATTTACCCCACCCGTGATGCCGTGATTCACGCCCAGCTCGTTTTGCGTTTGCTGGGCGCTCCCGGTGGTGAGTCGGTCCGCGTCCGCATGGAAATCGGCGACATCAGCGACCGTCGGCAAATCCTGCAGGCTTTGCAGGAAAAGCAGGACCTGCTTGAAATCATCACCTCCCTGGCGGCGCTATCCAAGCCGCCCTTCAGCGGCAGGGGGGGCAAGACCATTGGCGGTGTCCTTGAAAAGATCGGTTTGATCTCGGGGGGCCACTATGGGTTTATTGACCGGATCGACGCGCCGCGCAAACAGGTGGTCTCAGAATTTCAGTGGCGCGCCGCCAAGGCGCCACCCGATCAAACGCCTCCCGGCGCTGTAATCGCGCTTAAACGCCTGCGTCCCGTTGTTGAAAAGCTTCTCAAGGGGCGGCTTTACGCGGTGGATGACATGACGGCGCTGCCCGCCCGGGAACGCCAGACCTGGCAACTCTGGCATCGCTGGGAAACGGGCGCTCTATTGTGCCAGATGATCCATCAGCGGCAGCGACCGGTCGGTATTGTCGGCCTGGCCCGGCAAACGCCTGGCCGCTGGCCGCAGGCGGCCATCCTCCTGGTCCAACTTGCGGGGCGGCTGATCGCGGATACACTCCCCCAGGCCCGCACTGGCCGTGCGGTGATCAAGCGAACGCCCGGTGCGCCCAATTCAGCCTCTTCGCCCAAACCGCCGAAAGCCCCGGAGGTTATCGATGTCGAGGAAATCGATATCATCATCGATGAAGCGGAAGATCCTCCCAAACGCCGTCCACCATCGGAACGTATGGAGATCCGCGCCGACGGGGAAAGCGGTGCCGATGGCGGCCTGCGTCTTTTTGCCGCCGATGGTGCCGATTACCAGCTGACCTGCCCGAAATGCGGACGTCAGGAAACGGTCGCACCCGCGGTGTTCGAGAAGATGGGCGCGGTGCTGCGGGTGAACTGCCCCTGCCAGTGCTCTTTTCGCATTATACGTGAAATGCGGCATGCGTTCCGCAAGTCGGTCCGGCTGGAAGGTCTCTTTGCCCAAGACGTGAGCCAACTCAACAAAATGGCCGTCGTCAATGTCTGGGGCCCCATGGTGGTGACGAACATATCCAAGACGGGTTTGAAATTCGCGGCGGAGAAAGCCTCACTGCTGCGCATCGGTGACCGTGTCCACCTGCGTTTTTATCTGGACAACAGCAGTAAAACCCTCATCAAAAAACCGGCCCGGGTAAAATCCATCCAGGGTGATACGGTGGGATGTGAATTTATCGGTTCGGACCGCTACGACGTCACCCTGGGATTTTATTTTCTTTAGCCGTCAATCCGCGTGCCCTGCGAGGGCGCTAGACCCCATCTGCCTATCCAACGGTTGGCCCGACTAAGTGCGCGGCCCACCGCGACATGATTCCCGCCAGCAGAAAGCGTCCCCTCGGCTGGCCTCTCAACCGGATGAATGATCCTTGGCGATCAGCATATAGATGGACGGAATCACGAACAGGGTGAAGAGCGTTCCGATGGCCATGCCGCCCACCAGCACGAGGCCGATCGAATTGCGGGCCGCCGCGCCGGCCCCGGTGACCAGCACGAGCGGGAAATGCCCGGCGATGGTCGCGCCGGTGGTCATTAGAATCGGCCGCAGACGGGTCAGGGCGGCTTCGCGCACGGCCGCGCGTTTGGCAAGGCCCTGCTCCTGGAGGTTGTTGGCGAACTCGACGATAAGGATGCCGTTTTTGGAGACCAGCCCCACCAAGGTGACCAAACCGACCTGGGAGTAGATGTTGAGCGTTGTGGTCCAGCCGTGGGTCCAGAAAGGAATGCCGGGATCGGGCATCTTGAGAAAGGTGAAAACCAGCGCCCCGAACATGGCCAGGGGCACCGATCCGGCCAATATGACGAATGGATCGCGAAAGCTGTTGAACTGCGCGGCCAGGACGAGAAAGATGAGGATGACGGCCAGCCCGAAGGCTTGAATGAAGGTGTTGCCTTCGGTGCGAAGCTGGCGTGATTCCCCGGTATAGTCGAGGACATAGCCCTTGGGCAAGACCTTGGCGGCTTCGTCCTCCAGGAACCGCAGGGCCTCGTCCAGCGGTCGCACGGCCACCCCGCTGATGGACACGGCGTTGAGCTGCTGGAAACGGTTGAGGGAACGCGGTACCGTGCTGTTTTCGATGACGGCGACCGTGCTCAAGGGCACCAGCTGGTCGTCCGGGCCCGTGATATAGATGTTTTTCAACTGGTCCGGATTGAGGCGCTCCTGCCGTTTGATCTGGGGGATCACCTTGTAGCTGCGGCCGGCGATATTGAAGCGGTTGACGAAATTTCCGCCCACCATGGAGGCCAGATCGGCGCCCACCTGCTTGAGGTTGAGGCCCAGATCGGCCACTTTGTCACGGTCGATGACCAGCCGCGACTGGGGCTGGTCAATCTTGACGTCGATGATTGGCGGAAAAGCGAACATGCCGCTTTGCATAGCACTGAACTGGATCTGCTGGGCGAATTGAAGAATCTGCTCGGGCTCGGCCGTGGCCGTCAGGAAAAACTCGACCGGGAACTGGCCGCCACCCGGCAGGGCCGGCGGGGTGACCGGAAACATGCGAATGCCCGGAATCTGCATGAGGCCGTACTGCACCTCCGGCAGAATCTCAAAGACGGTGCGTTCGCGCTCCCCCCAGGGACGGAGCACCATGCCACCGAAACCGGAGGAGGGGGAGGTCACCTGAAAGGTGAATTCGGTCTCGGGGACCCCGAGGAAAACATCGTTGGCGGCGGCGGCGTAAAGGCTGGTCTGATCCAGGGTGGCATTGGCCGCGGCATCGATAATGCCGAAAATAACCCCCTGGTCCTCGGTCGGGGCCAGTTCCTTGGCCGACATGACAAACATGGGTACCGCCAGGAGACTCACCCCGATCCAGACCAGGTATACCGCGGGGCGGGCATTGAGGCTGATGTCCAGGGCGCGTCCGTAAAGGGTGCGGATGCGGTTGAACAGCCGGGACACCCGGCCGGCAAAGCCCTTGGCCGACATGCCCTCCTGCAGCAGCTTGGCGGACATGACCGGCGACAGTGTCAGGGCCACGACACCGGATATGACCACCGCCCCGGCCAGCGTGAAAGCGAACTCCCGGAAGAGGGAGCCCGTCAGTCCGCCCTGCAGCCCGATGGGGGCGTAGACCGCTGCCAGGGTGATCGTCATGGCGATCAGCGGTCCGATCAGCTCGCGGGCACCCAGCAGGGCGGCATCGGCCGGTGAGCGGCCCTCGCTCAAGTGGCGCTCGACGTTTTCGACCACGACGATGGCATCGTCCACCACCAGCCCCACCGAGAGGACGATGGCCAGCAGGGTCAGCAGGTTGACCGTAAAACCGAAGGCCTGCATCAGGAAAACCGCCCCGATCAGCGACAGCGGGATGGCCACCACGGGGACGATGGCGGTGCGGATCGATCCCAGGAACAGAAAAATGATCACCACCACGATAAGGAGGGTTTCACTCAGGGTCTTGATGACCTCCCGGATGGCGTTGCGGATATAATTGGTGGCGTCATAGGCGATGCGGGCATCCATGCCGCTGGGAAGCTGTTGCTGGATGGCCGTCATGGCCGCCTGGACCCGGTCGATGACCTCCAGCGAATTGGCGTTGGGAAGCGGCCAGATGCCCATGAAAACCGCCGTCTGCCCTGAAAAGCGCACCTCGGTATCGTAGTTTTCGGCCCCCAAGACGACATCGGCGATGTCCTGCAGGCGCACGATGGCGCCGCCCTCCTGCTTGATGACCAGGCGTTTGAATTCGTCCACCGAGCGCAGGTCCGTATTGGCCACCAGGTTCACCTGTACGAGAGCCCCCTTGGTGCTACCCACCGCCGCCAGGAAATTATTGGCCTCCAGCGCTTCGCGGACCTGCACCGGGCTGATGTTGAGGGCGGCCATGCGTTCGGGTTTGAGCCAGATGCGCATGGCAAACGTGCGGGCCCCCAAGATGTCGGCCCGTTGGACGCCCTCCAGGGCCGAAAGCTGTGGCTGCACGATGCGCACCAAATAGTCGGTGATTTCGTTCTGCTTGAGCACATCCGAGGTAAAGCTCAGGTAGGCCGAGGCAAAACGGCTGTCGGCGGATTCGACATTAATCTCCGGGATCTCGGCTTCCGGGGGCAGGTCGCCGCGCACCTGGTCGACTTTGGCGCTGATTTCGGACAGGGCCTTGATCGGGTCGTAATTCAGCTTGAGGCGCACGGTGATGGTGGAAAGACCGAGCGCACTCTGGGACTGGATATAGTCGATCCCGTCGGCGGCGGCGATGGCGCGCTCCAGCGGGGTGGTGATAAAACCCCGGACGAGGTCGGCACTGGCTCCGACGTAAACGGTTGTGACGGTGACGGCGGCATTGTCGCTGCGGGGATACTGGCGGACATTGAGGGAGTGAATCGCCTGGAGTCCGGCAATGATGATCAGCAGGTTCACCACGAGGGCCAGGACGGGGCGGCGAATAAAAAGGTCGGTAAATTTCATGAGGCGTATTTGAGGGGCGCCATTACTCTACCCCGATAGGTATTTCCTGGTGCGGTGCCGCACCAATGCCCGCATGACCGGTGGTCAACTGTCATCCGGCCGGGGTTCGGTTTGAAAGTTTGGCGCGTGTTTATTGTCCACGACGACGCTTTGTTTGTTGCGCAGTTTGAAAACCCCGGTGCTGACCACCTGCTGGTTGGCTTGCAGCCCTTCGATGACGGCCACGAAATCACCGCGGGTGTCCCCCAGCCGAACGAACTGCTGGCGCAGGTGCTTGGCGGGGGGGGCATCGCCCCGGGCTTCGCCTTCCTCCACGATAAAGACGGAATCGCTGTAAGGTGCATAAAGAACCGCGGTCGTCGGGATGGCCAAAACGCTCGTTTTGCCGGGTAAAAGGACTTCCACGTTGACAAACATGCCCGGGCGCAATTTTTCATTCGCGTTTCGCAGGGTCGCCTGGACACGAATATTGCGCGTTTCCGTTTCCACCTGAGGATTGATGGCCGTGATCCGTCCGGAAATGGTCTCGCCGGCCAGGACATCGGCACGGACACGGACGGTGAGCCCCTGCTCCAGGCGGGCCAGCTCGCTTTGGGGCAGCAGGAAGTTGACGAAAATCGGATCCAGGGACTGGAGCGAGACAATGGGGTCGCCTTCCTTGATGATCTGCCCCAGGTTGATGCGGCGGATGCCGAGACGGCCGGAAAAAGGCGCCTGGATGGTCTTTTTGCTGATGATGGCCTTGATCCGGTCGATTTCGGCCTGGGACTGCTTCAGATTGGCCAACGCCTGATCGAAGGCCGCCTGGGTGACCACCTGCTCACCGCGCAGTTCGCGGGCACGGTCGTAATTCGCCCGGTTGAGGGCCAGGGTGGCTTCGGCGGAGCGCAGCTGGGCGGTCTCGAGGGTGACGTCCTGCTGAACCAGAAGAGCGCCGGCTTCAACGTAAACGCCGGGTTCAAAAGCGATCCGTGCGACTTTGCCGGTGAGTTCGGCCGTGACGGTGACCCCCTGGACGGCGTCGAGCGTTCCCACCGCGGCAAGGCGCACCTCCCAATCCATTCTGGCGACCGGTGCCACGGTTACCGCCGTCGGCGGCATCGAAAAGGCCTTGCCCTGGGCTGTCATGCGATCGAATTGTAAGTATTTGATACCGCCCAAAATGCCGGCGATGATTACCAGCAGGAGGACGGATAGGGCGATGCGCTTTATCATGGTTTGGGGCCGATCACCTGGTTGTTTGGGGCTTGGGCGCCAATGGCCGCGGCTGCAACACAAACCAGGGATGTCCATTAGCAGAAAGCCAAGGCCGCAACAAGGCCGAAGCCTGATTTTCGGGCGGCGATGGCCCATTTAATCGGTCGGGCTGATTATCGGTCGGGCTGATTATTGGTCGCCACCTTTTCAAGACCCTTTTTAGGGGTTAAATTCAACTTAATATCAATTGCCGACCTGAATGTTCGCCGGGTGCCCTTAAAAAGACGTTACTGGTCGCTAACGTGGCATCCTAGCGATGATTGGCGCCGGGGGGCAGCGAATGATGCCTGAATGGAGCTTAAATGATTGATCATTGGCACACCCTGAGCAACGGCAAGACGGGGCGGATCGTGCTGTCCCTGGGGATCGTGGCTGTCGTTTTCCTGGCGCATGGGGCGGTTTCCGCGGAGATCTACCAATGGATCGATGGCAACGGTGTGCGCCACTATTCCAATACCCCGCCGCCCGAGGGGGTCCAGATCACCAACCGGTTTGCGGAAGAGAAATTTGATCCGGAGGAAGAAAAAAAAATCCGCGCAGCCGAGGAAAAGGAACTGGCCAAACTCCAGGAGCGTTTAGCGCAGGCGCGCGCGCAGAGGGAACAAGCGCGCCAGGAGGCTGAGCGTCAGCAGGCCCAACGGCGTGAAGCGGAGCATCAGCGCCGAATCAAAGAGCTGGAACAAAAGGTTGAGGAACTGGAGCGCCGCCGTCGCCGGCCGATCTGGATCGGGCCGCATCTGCCGCAGGCTGTTCCCTACCCGGCAGCGGGAAATTTATAAATCGATTCCCAAAGCCTTGGTTTTCATCCGCAAGGTATTGCGGTGGATGCCCAGATGCCGGGCGGCCCGGGCGCGGCTGCCGCCAGCCGCCTTTAGAGCGGCGACAATGTATTGGCGTTCGAACGCCCGGGTGGCCTTTTTCAATTCAAGACCCCTTAAAATTTGCGAGTGGACTTCCGGATGACGGATTGGGGGATCGGCGGGTCTCAGCGCGCGGCCGCGGCGAGTGCGGCAGAACCTTTCCAGGAGATGCTCAAACTCCCGTACATTGCCGGGCCAGTCGCAGGCCATCAAGGCGGATTGGGTACAAGGCGAGAAGGGCTTGTACGGTTCACCCTTCAGAAGAGCGGTCTGCTTGAAGAAATGCTCAATCAGCAGACCGAGGTCGCCGCCTCTCTCGCAGAGAAGCGGCAGGTTGATGGGCAGCGTATTCAGGCACGCATAAAGATCCGCCCGGAACAGACGCGCATCGACGAGCGCCTTCAAGTCCTGGTCGGTGGCGGCGATGAAGCGGACATCCACCCCGATGCGTCGTTGGGTTCGCGACGCTCTGATCTTCTTTTTTTGGATGGTACGCAATAACCGGGCCTGGTTTTCCAGAGACAGATAATTGATATTATTCAAAAAAAGTGTTCCGGTATGAGCGCCGGCGATGAGTCCGGGACGTTCGTTCCGATGGCGATCCGCATTCTCCCCAAACGATCCGAAAAGATCCTTTTCCATGCGCTTGGCGGGTCTTGCGGCACAGTTGACGGTTAAATACGGGCGGCCCCCACGCGAGCTCCGTTCGTGTACGGCGCGGGCGATGATTCTTTTCAGGGTGCCTCCCGCCCCTTTAATCAGCACGTTGCTGTCGCACGACGACAGACAATCGAATAGCCTGTACAAGTTGTCCAGCATGGAATCCGGGACCGGGAGGGTTTCATCATCCCGGTGCCCATTTATACGGACGTGGGCGCTTTGGCGTACAAGGGCCTTTCGGGCCAGCGATTGAACACGATCGCTATCAAAAGGTTTGGACATGAGATCAAAGGCACCGGCTTTCATGGCGTTCACCGCCGTCTGGATGTCCTGCACAGCGCACGTCAAAATGATGGGTGTATGGGGTTTGAGCCGTTTTAATCTTGTGAGCAGGTCGATCCCATGCATGTCCCGCAGCCAAATCTCCAGAAATACGAGATCGACGGGGTGCCGCTTAAAACAATCGAGGGCTTGGGTGGCGTCGGCGCCGAAGTAAAAGCGTCGTGCGCCGTTTAAAGCGTTTTGCAGGAATTTCCGAACGGCGGGCTTGTCATCCACGATCAGGATGGATGCGCGAGATAAAGGCGTTGTGCGCATGCGGTCTCCATCTCTCCCTATCCAAATTGTTAAGCACGTTGTCGTCTATAATTAAAATAGCATAAACCCATTTAATGGCATGCGTCAAACTGAAATTAAATCAAATTTTAGGGATGGAAAATGGGATCAGTGCCTTGTCTGGCTTGAGGACGTGCCGCGTCATTTAAAATCTGTACGCACCACCGAACGAACGGCACGATCCAAAAGTTGACGACGGGCCCTGCTTCATTGTATGGCCAGATAGGGGTATGGGTCCTGTCGACGATGCGCTAAACCTGAAATCGATTCTGTTTTTCTGTACGGCATCCATCATGGGCAACAAACTCACGATTGCATTCACGCGACGCGAAGCCGAACTCTACCGCTCGCAGGGTCTGTTCGAGGAAGCGCAGCAGTTGTATCGTGACGTGCTTGAAAACACGGACGCCCTCGGGGGGCGCCTGTCCAAATCGCTTCAAAACCAGATTTTGCAAATCGAGGATGAGCTGGCGGCCATGGAGGTGGATCTGGTGGACTTCGTTTCAGCGCGTGACATGAGCATCCTCAAGCGAAGCTGGCTCGGTGCCGACTCGGCCAACGACATCCTGACCTGCGCCACCGCCTTGGGAGACATCGGTCTTTTCGAGGCCGGTGTGGAAGAATACCGCAAATTGATCCGCCGTAAACTTCCCGTGGCCAAGTTCGTCCGCGGACTGACGGACTGCTTATTGGGCATTCATTCGCTGACCACGATTGAAAGGGCGATCGAACAGATTATTGCCCAGGATTTCAGCAATGGCCACCATCCGGCCATCCTTCGAGCAGCCTTCGCGTTGGATATGGAGCGGCGCGGTTATTATCCGACCGCCCTTAATCTTTACAAAGCACTGCTGAAGGAAGTGCCGCAATCCCAATGGTCGAAAGTGGCCTGCCGCATCAAAGCCCTCAAGGCCAAAATGAAGACCGCGACGGATCACGCCTCCGAAACCGAAGCGGTTTCCTGCTCCGCGCCGGCCGACAAATCCGCCCGCTTCCGTCGCCGGATGGGCCGACTGCGCAAACATCTGGATCAGCTTCGGGCGCTCGTACAGCGCCGCCAGCAGGCCTGATCGCCCCCCAAGGGTGTCGAATCCGCTTGAGAATGGAAATCCGCTGGCAATGCTCCAGGCTTCAGGACTTGACCGCAGCTGAGATGCACGCCATTTTGGCGTTCCGCCAGCGGGTTTTCGTTGTCGAACAGAACTGCGCCTACCAGGATGCCGACGCCCTCGATTTGAGTGCCTGGCATTTAAGCGGCAGGCGCACCGACGGAAAACTCGTGGTCTATCTGCGGATCAACGCCCCGGGTGCGCGTTTTGCCGAGGCCACGATCGGCCGGTTGCTGACCGCAGGCGCCATGCGCGGGCAGCATCTGGCCAGCCGCGCGCTGAGGCGGGCGCTGCGCCGATGTGCCGTCCTCTATCCGGGGCAGGCCATCCGCATTGCGGCCCAGACTTATCTGGTCAAATTTTATCAACGATTTGGCTTCCACGCGGTCGGTGCGGTCTACAAAGAAGACGGCATCGACCATATTGATATGATCCGGCCGCCTGCCGGTGAGGATTCGACCTGAAGGGAGAGGCCGATGTCGTCTTTGGAGGCCTTCAAGGCCGACTACGATACCGAAATCGTCGACTTTGGGATTGGCGCGCGCGCCTTCCGTTTTCATGTACCGCGCACGCTTGAGCGCTTCATCGATCCGGATGACCCGCTGCGCAATTTTCCGTTGTGGTCCAAAGTTTGGGAGGCATCCCTGCTGCTCGCGTCCAAATTGGCCGCGCGGCCGGTCGACCCGGCCGCGCGGCTGCTCGAGCTGGGGGCCGGTTTGGGGGTGTCCGGATTGGTCGCTGCCGCCTTTGGCCACGATGTGACCATTACCGAATACGACCCGCATGCCCTGGCCTTCCTGGAAGCCAATCGCCTGGAAAACGATTGCGGGCATGCCCGTGTCCGCCGGCTGGATTGGCATCACCTCGATCTGGACGAGCGCTTCGATGTCATTCTGGGCTCGGAGCTGATCTACAAAGAAAGTGATTTCGATGCCATGCGATCATTGTTTCGGGGTCTGCTTCAACCCGGCGGTGAGATCCTCCTGGCCGGTGAAATCCGGCAGACCAACAAGGCCTTTCTGGATTGCATGCAATCGGATTTTTGGATTCAGATCGCCAAGCATACCCTGCGCGGAGCGTCCCGTGAGATACCGCTGCTGCTGATCCGGATGAAGCCCAAGACGGAGAGCGCTTAGCGCCTGGATGCACAAACGCGTCCCGGGGAGCATTTGTGCCCGCCTGTTTCCCCACTCCGCTTGCCAGTTGTCTATCCATTTGATAGAATTAATATTGTCTACAATGATCGGTGCGAATTCAGGCCTTCGCCTGCTTCGGCCCGGAGAACTCGCGAGACGATTCCTCCCGGTGCGGAGCAGGCGTTGTTTTAACGCCGTCGGGCATGGGCCATATGAGGCGACGCCGTTATGGCCTGCTGCAACGGGAAATAAGGTATGGATCGGTTTAATGTCGTTTTTCGGGGCGAGTTTCTGCTGGGCTACGATATTGACGAGGCCAAGGACAAGCTGGCCAATGCCTTCAAACTGAACGAACGCAAACTGGACGCCCTCTTTGCCGGTGAGCCGATAACGGTGACCAAGGGTGTCAACGAAATCAAGGGTAAGCAGATTGTTGAAGCGGCGGCCGGCTGTGGCGTCGTCTTCGAACTCGAGCCATCCGGCGACACCGCGGTTTCCCCGACCGCCCCGCTATCCGTCAACGGCGCCCCGAAGGCCGCCGCCCAGGAGGTGGCGTGCCCGGAATGCGGCACCCGCCAGGGGCGGGCGGCCACCTGCCTGCATTGCGGGGCCTTTCTTATCGAGAAAGAGCTCCCGGCACGCCCGGCCAAGATCGAAACTGTCTCGGTCGAGGTCTCCTCTTCGGCCGGGGCGAAGTCGTCTTCCCGGGGTATCTTCAAATCGATCCGCATTTTTGTTTTGCTGCTTGTCCTGCTGGCCGTGGGCTTGAATACATTTCTCAGCGGCATCCATGCCACCAGCTGGGACCACACGCTCTGGGTGGGGGTTTATCCCATCAATGCCGACGGTTCGGAGGCCGTGGACCAGTATATTGCCCGCCTGGATGAAGATGTTTTTCTGCCGATCGCCGATTACTTCGATGCGGAGGCTGAACGCCACGCGCTGGGTTTGTCGGACCCCGTGAAGATGTTATTGGCGCCGGAAGTCAAATCCCAGCCACCGATGCCACCCAAGAGCGGCAACCCGCTGGCTGTCATGTGGTGGAGCCTGAAAATGCGTATCTGGGTCTACCGGTCGGACACGTTCACCGACGGTCCTTCCCCGGAAATAAAGATTTTCGTTCTCTACCATCCCCGCGGCGGGGAAGAGCGGCTTGAGAATTCGCTGGGTATTCGCAAGGGCATGTTCGGCGTCGTGCACGCCTACGCCGACTATGGCCTGCAACCCAAAAACCATGTGGTGATCGCCCATGAAATGCTGCACACGCTGGGCGCTTCGGATAAATACGACCCGGCCACCCGGCTGCCCCGTTTCCCGGACGGCTTTGCCGATCCCGACCAGTCGCCGCTCTATCCCCAGCAGCTCGCGGAAATCATGGGCAGCCGCATACCCCAGTCCGAAAACCAGGCGATCATGCCGCCCAGCCTGGATTTTACGATCATCGGTGATATTACGGCGCGTGAAATCAAGTGGATCAAGTAAGATGACGATGGGGCCGGGCTGATTTTTCCCGAACGGCGTCGATTTGCGACCCTGTCCGGGCGCCGAGCCGATACGCGAGGTTTGATGGCTATGGGCATCTGGTTCACCGATGTCACTCCTGATCAGATCAACCAACTGGCCCCTCGGACGCTCGTCGAACGAATCGGCATTGAATTCGTCGAAGTCGGCCCTGACTATCTCAAGGCCCGCATGCCCGTCGACGAGCGTACGGTTCAACCGGCCCGCATCCTGCACGGCGGGGCCTCGGTGGTACTGGCCGAAACGTTAGGCAGTGTGGCGGCGTACCTCTGTATCGATCCCGCCCAAAAGACCGCCGTGGGTTTGGACATCAATGCCAATCACGTGCGTTCGGTCCGTGAGGGGCATGTCACCGGCAAGGTCGCGCCGATCCATTTGGGCAACTCGACGCACATCTGGCAGATCGAAATCCACGATGCCCATGAACGCCTGGTGTGCATCGCCCGTATTACCATCGCGATTTTGGATCAAAAAAACCAGCCGGGCCGGTAAGGCGCTCCGATGGTCCGACCGTTCGCCCCCGTCCGCAAGCCAACCAGCAAAGGAATATCGACCCATGCCCCCCCAACGCGGCGATCTGAACCGCCTTTTCAATCCCAAGGCCATCGCCGTGGTGGGCGCCAGCAATCGCGATGGCAGCATCGGGCGGATCATTTTCGAGCGGCTGCTGCCTTCGCTGCGCAAGATCTACCCGGTCCACCCGCGCGAAGATTCGATTCTGGGCCATGAAGCGATTGCCGATGTCAGCGAGCTGCCGGACGGCATCGACCTGGCGGTGATTGCCACCGCCGCTGCGGCTGCGGTCGGGGCGGTCGAAGCCTGCGCGGACCGCGGCATCCCCTTTGCCGTCGTCGTGGCCGGCGGTTTTGGCGAAACCGGCGCCCAGGGGGAAAAACGCGAGCGGCGTCTGAAAGACGTGATCAAGCATTCCAGCTGCCGGGTTCTGGGACCCAACTCGCTGGGCATTTTTGTCCCCGGCGAGCGGCTGGACACGATTTTTGTCGAGCATGGCGACAAGGCCCTAAGCCGGGGTGGCGGGGTGGCTTTTGTGACCCAAAGCGGATCGGTGGGCGTCGAGGCCCTGGGGCTGGCCAGCAATGTCGGTTTCGGATTGCGGGCCTTTGTGGGGCTCGGCAACAAATCCGACCTGGACGAACTCGATTTTCTGGAGTATTTCGGAGACGATCGCGATACCCGCTGTCTGGCGTTTTACCTGGAAGACATCGCCCATGGCCGCCGGTTTCTGGAGCGGGCCCGAGAAGTGACCGGGCGCAAAGCCGTCATCGTTCTCAAGGCCGGGCGCACACCCGCCGGCGCCCGGGCGGTGAGCAGCCATACCGGACGCCTGGCGGGCATGGATGCCGTCGTCGGGGGAGCGTTTCGCCAGTACGGCATTCAGCGGGTCGTGGATGACGAAGAACTCTGCGATGCTTCCAAGTGCCTGGCCGTGCTGCCGCCCGCCCCCGGCAATCGGGTGGCCGTGCTCACCCCGGCCGGCGGATTCGGGGTGATGTGCGCGGACTATGTGGAAAGCGAGCAGCGCGGAATCCCGCTGGCGATGGCCCGTTTGAGCAAACATACGGTCGAACGCATCCGCACGGCGGCGCTGCCGTATGCGGCCTGCGACAATCCGGTGGACCTCACGGCCGGTGCCGACGATGAAATGTTCGGCGCCGGACTGGATGCATTGCTGGACGACGACGGGGTCGACATCATCATCTGCACGGCCTTTTTTGCGCCGCCGGCGATCTCGGACGGGTTGATCGAGACGGTCGCTTCCCGCGCCCGCCGAAACGTCAAGCCGATCATTACCTTTACCCAATACGGCCCTTTTACGGATCTGTACTTGCGAAGATTTCACGACCAGGGGGTGGTCGGCTTTCCCTCCATCAGCCGGGCCGTTCGGGCGGCCCGATTTCTGGTGGAGCGCGCCCGCATATTGGCCTCGCTGGAAGCCGCGCAATGAAGGCTCTCCTGACCCGGTGGCATTCCGGCCTGTTGGTGGCCGGCCGGCCCGATGAATATGAAGTCAAACGTCTTCTGGCGGCTTTGGGGCTGAAGGTTCCGGAAGGCGTGCGATTGCTCAGCGGCCGCCGCGATGCCCCGCCGCCTTTCGAAGGGCCCTACGCCCTGAAAGTCTGCTCGCCCGATATTCTCCACAAGACCGACGTCCACGGCGTCGTGTTGAACCTGGGCGGCGAATCGTTGGTGCAGGCCATGCAGGGGATGGCCACGGCTTTTCCGCAGACCCCGCTCCTTGTCGAGCAGATGGCGGTTTCGCGGGGGCCGGAGGTGATCGCCGGCGCGCTGATGGATCCGTCTCTCGGCCCGGCCGTTATGGTGGGGGCCGGGGGCATTCTGACCGAGATCGCCCCGGACGTGGTCTTTCGGCTGGCGCCCCTGGATGAACACGAAGCCATGCGCATGCTGTCGGAATTGCGGATCGCTCCGGTTTTCGAGGGCTACCGCGGACTCGATCTGGACCCCGACGCTTTGGTTCGCCTGCTGGTCACCGTCGGTCGCCTGGCAGCCGCCTGGGGCGAGGATTTAGATCAACTGGATCTGAACCCCATCGTCTGGACCGGGCGGGATTGGACGATTCTCGATGCCAAGCTCGTTTTGAATCCCTCAAGCGCCGCGCCTGCGCCACCCTGCGATCAAGGCGGCCGGCGGGCTTGAAACCACCGTCATCACATCGATGCCATGCTTGATATGCTCAAAATTGTTGTTCCGGTTATCCTTGTTGGGTTGGGCTTGCTCTATTTCTTCCAGGATGCTCTGATTTTCTTCCCTCAGCCGACACCGCTGGAACGTCGGACCCGGTTCGAATCCCATGCGTATCGCGTGACGCATGCCGGCGTCGATCTCCACGGCTGGTTCGTCCGCGGGACGGTCACGGCTGAAAAGCCGCTGTTGATTTACTACGGTGGAAACGCCGAGGAGATCTCGGTCAACCTGGCGGATCTCGATCAATTTGGCGCGGGCGCCTATCTTTTTATGAACTACCGAGGTTATGGCGACAGCGGGGGCAAGCCTTCCCAGGCGGCGCTGTGTGGGGATGCCGTTCACATCCTGGACCAGGTCGCCCGCCATGAAAAGATCCCGCCGGAATACATGGTGCTGATGGGACGCAGCCTGGGCTCGGGTGTTGCGGTGCACGTGGCCGCCCAGCGCAGGGTGCGCGGCGTCATTCTGGTCACGCCATTCGATAGCCTGACGAATGTGGCCCGCCATCACTACCCGATTTTTCCGGTGCGCCTGTTGCTGAAACACCCCTTCGATTCACGGGCGCTGGCACCGGCCATCCATACACCGGCGCTGGTGCTGATCGGATCCCGCGACGAGGTCATCCCCAACGAATCTTCGTTCAATCTGGTCCGCGCCTGGGGAGGCCCCGTTGAAACGGTCGTCATCGAAGGGGCTGGTCACAACGACGTTCACCTCGACCGGCGCTACTGGTCGGCCATTCAACGGTTTTTGTCTGGCCGGAAGGATGGCGGCTAAAGATGCTGGCC
>CAYMAR010000013.1:19027-27494 GCA_964388465.1 uncultured Desulfobacteraceae bacterium | reverse complement strand
CACAACACGGTGACCGAAACGATCCTGTCTTGGATGGATGAAATGGAACCGGAAGGGGTGCTGAGGAAATCCGAAAACGCAAAGTTGACCCCCCCTATCCAGAGCTCTGCGCCGGTGACCAAGCCATACAAAACAATAAAAGATAGGATTCAGGACTGGATAGACCAGCATGGTCCCGAAAAGGCGCTCGACATGGCTGAGTAAAGCATCAGGCACTTGGATGACTGACGCACGGACCATTTAACCCAATACCCTCTGCGCGAGGCTACCCCCCCCCGCGCCCCATTAAATTGGCAGGCACAAACCAAGGCAGAGCCTCGAGGAGGCTCTGCCTTGGTTAAAATTACTCCCGAACTGACCGCACGGGCATCGAGGAATTCTGTCCGATTCCAATGACCCAGATTGTATCAGGGCTCAGGCCACAACCGATTGCGTTCTGACACTCCCAATCCCAGGCTTCGAGAATGGACCGAAGCATTGTTTTGCGCGCCTTCTTATCAGCGCCCTCATTGCTTTAATGCAGTCGGGTATAATATCACGCATTTCATACCTCCCCTCTTCATACCTATATTTTAATTAAGCTTGGGGTTTTTTGCTTGGGGAGGGCGTGAATTGTGGCGGGGAGAAAATTTGGAAGCGGCGGATGACGACCAATGGATTCTATTTTCGTTTGGGATAATTGACAGCGCTTTACTTTATTGCAAGGACAGCCCCGAAGCCGTGCGGCGGACGACCGATCAATCGGTCGTGCCGGCTTCCGGCAGTCGTGCGCTCAGGGCGGCGCCGGCCACTCCCAGGAAGGCCAGAAACGCGATCAATCCCGACAGCCCCAGTGTCTCGACCAGGATCCCCACCAACCCGAACAGCAGCGCCACCAGACCGATGGCCGAGTTGGCAAATGCCACGAAGGTCGCGCGCCGGTCCGGGGCGGTGCGGTCGATCAGATAGGTTTTGCGCCCCAGCAGCACCCCGGCCTCCGCGATCCCAAGCGGAATGAAGACAGCAACCGCCAGATAAGGGCTGCGGTACTCCGGCGGCAGGAGTCCCAAGGCCAGTGCCCCGATACCCGTAACCGCCGCCATGATCCCGCTCAGTATCAACACCTTGCGACTGGACCAATCCGCGAAACGTCCCCAGAAGGGGCTGCTCAAGGCAGCCGCCAAGCCGGCGGCGACGACGATGACCCCCAGGGTCTCGGACTGCCCGGGCAGCAGGTGCTTGACATAGAGGACGTAGAAAGGAGCTGCCAGTTCGACGGAAAGCAATGTCGCCCGCACGGCCAGAAACCGGCGGAACCAAGATTCCCGCCGCATGAAATGCAAGCCGGCCCGCACCTCGCGATAGGCATCGCGACCGCCGGCCACCGCTCCCGGCGATTCTTTTATCCCCGCAAAGGCCAGCCCGGCGATCAGCCAGAGCAAGGCCCCGCCAAAGAGCAGCACCAAGGCGGGATGCGTCTTTACCGTGTCGCTGAAAGCGGCCTTGATCGCCAGGCCCACGCCGATCGTCAACAAACCGCCGATCATGCCACGGACGGCCAACAGCTTGCCCCGCCGCCCCTTGGGAATGGTCTTGCCGGTCACATCCTGGAAGGCCACCGATCCCACGCCGCGGCAGAGGCTGAAGACGAGCAGGCCGCAGACAATGGCCATGCCCGCGGCCGTGGGCGGCAGCAAAACGGCCGCCGCGATCATGGCCAGAAGCATGACCACCTGAACCATGGCCGCAACGACCCAGAACCACTTGCGCACGGGGTGGCGACGAATGCGCCCGGCAATGGCCAGCTGGGGCAGCAGGCTGCCGGTCTGCCGCAGGGGCAGCAGCAGGCCCGCGAAAACCGGTGGCGCGCCCAGGGCGCCGAGAAGCCACGGAAGGACGAATTTCGCGCTGGCCACCTGTTCGGCCAGTTTGGATGCGGCTCCGTTCAGGACGTTGAGGACGTAGTTGCGCGGCAAATGGGTGCACTCCTCCGGCGGGATGTCGGAGCAGGCCCGCTCGGAAGTGTCCTCACCGCTCAAGAGCGCATAGATCGCTTCAATACGACTGCGGCGGGTCTCGGGCCCGGAAACGGGCGGCTCGCCTTGAATCGTGGTCATTGCAATCTCCCGGAATAGGGCCGGTTTGCGGCCGGCCGGTGGTGGATCGATGGGAAGTGAAGTTAGCAGGTTAGGCCCGGTTCGCACAGGCCTTTGATCTGACTCCCGGACGAACCTTCGGTGTCCGGCAGCGGCCCGGGCGGCCAAGCCGCAAAAGGGTTTTATTATCGGACGCGGATCTGCTATTCTTTAAACTTTATCAAGCGGGCGGCTCGGGGCTGCCGCAAGGCCTCGAAGGCGCCCGAGGACAAACCCAAACGCTTTGGATTTACGCGCGGTCAGACGACCGCCCCGAGAAAGTGAGCGACTATGCAAGCCGGTCATCATTCCCTGTGGACGACGGACTTGGAAGCCTACTGGACCGATGCGGCCCAGCGCGCCGTCCTGTTTACCGATATCCTGCGCCAGCGCGGCAATGTCTACCTGGACCACCTGCACAAAGGTCAGCCTCCCGTATTGGTCTTCGAATACGAAACCATCCTGGACGGCCGCGAACTTGAGCCCGCGGTCAATTACGCCCTGGTCCGGATCATCGACCGGCGGCGCGAAACCAAACCCGCGCCCGAGCGCGTCGGCGACGACCGGCGCCACCAGACATCGATTGCCGTGGAGGCCCCGCAAGCGACGCGGCGGCCGATCGTCATTTTCGACCCGCGCGCCGGCCACGGCCCGGGCATCGGCGGCTCCAAGACGGATTCCCAGATCGGCATGGCCCTGGATGCCGGCCACCCGGTTTATTTTCTGATCTTCTTCACCAAGCCCGCGCCTGGTCAGACCCTGACGGACGTGCGCAATGCCCAGATCAAATTCATTGAAAAAGTCCGCGAACGCCATCCTACGGCCCCGCGCCCGGCGATCATCGGCAACTGTCAGGGGGGCTGGGCCGCCGCCCTGGTGGGGGCGGAAAGGCCCGATCTGGTGGGACCGATGGTGTTCAACGGCTCGCCGCTATCTTACTGGGGAGGGGTGGAAGGGATCAACCCCATGCGTTATTTGGGCGGGCTGATCGGCGGGGCCTGGATCAACACCTTTCTGAGCGACCTGGGCCACGGCTATTTCGACGGGGCCAACCTGGTCGCCAATTTCGAGAATCTCAACCCGGCCAACACCCTCTGGAGCAAACTCTACCACGTCTACGCCAACGTGGACACCGAGGCCAAGCGCTTCCTGGACTTCGAGAAGTGGTGGGGGGGGTTCTTTCTCCTCACCGACCGTGAAATCCACCAGATCGTGGAAGGCCTTTTCGTGGGCAACAAGCTCGAGCGGGGCGAATTCGAACTCGAGGCCGGCCGACGGGTCGATCTCAAGAACAACGACAACCCGGTGGTGGTCTTCGCCTCAATGGGCGACAATATCACCCCGCCCCAGCAAGCCTTCAACTGGATCGTCAAGACCTACGGCACGGTGGAGGAAATCAAACGCCGCGGCCAGGTAATCGTGTTCATTGGCCACTCGCGCATCGGCCACCTGGGCATCTTCGTCTCCGCCAAGATCGCCCGCAAGGAGCACAAGGAGATCATTGCCAGCTTCGACATGCTCAACTATCTGCCTCCCGGACTCTACGAAATGCAAATCGAAGAAACACCCGAAGCGCCCGGCGAATATGCCGTGCGCTACGTCGAAAAGCACGTGGATGACATTCTGGCCCTGGACGACGGGCTGGAGGACGAGAAGGCCTTCCTGGCCGTGCGTCAGCTTTCCGAGGTGACCGATCTCCTCTACCGCAGCCTCGTCTCGCCCTGGGTCCGCCTGGCGGTGCCCGCGGATGCGGCCGAAGTCCTGCGCCAGTTGCACCCGCTGCGTGTCCAGCGCTATCTGTTTTCCGATCTAAACCCCTGGATGATCCCGGTCAAGGCCTGGGCCGCGGCCATCCGCAGCGACGGACGCCGCCGCCTCGCGCCCGAGGACAATACCTATCGGGTCTGGGAAAAACGCATGGGCGACACGATCGTGGACGGGCTCAATCTCTACCGCGATGTCCGCGACGCAACCTGCGAGCTCCTGTTTCAAACGATCTACGAAAGCCCCTGGATGAAAATGCTTTCGGATTTCGTGGGCCGCGAGGCCCCAAGCCACAATGCGCAGCTCGAAGACATGCGCCGGCGCGATGCCGAACGCTGGCGGCGCAACATGGTCGAGGGCGATTTCGAGGACGCCATGGTGCGGATCTTCCTGGCCATCGGATTCGCCGACCAGGTGGTGCGGCGTAAGGGCTACCAGACCATCGGCCGGTTGTTTGCCGCCAGTCCCCGAATGAAGGACCTGGATCGCGAAGACCTGCAACAGATCGTGCGCGAGCAGTCCCGGATCGTGCAGACCGACCTGGATCAGGCCATCGCCACCCTGCCGCAGCTCCTGCCTCGCCAGAAAGATGGCCGGGATGCCCTGGCCATGATCGCCGCGGCCGGGGCCAGCATCGGCCGCCCGCTGGCACCCCAGGAACAGGCCGTGCTCGATCGCATCAAGGCCATCCTGGAAGCCTGAACGGCCAGCCGCATTGCTCATCGCCGCCGGGGCCGGGATTGATGGGCAGGCGCTCATATCCGTTTCCGGGCAACGGGAAATCCCCCCGGAGGACAGGGGCCCGTGTCCGGCGCGCGATCGGATTGCCCCCCGAATTTGACCGCCAGGCATCCCCAGTCATCCAGTGCCACTGCAGCCACTGCTTGAGGACGCCCGCCGCCGCGGCCGCGCCGCACGCCAGCGACGCGCTGGACGAGCGGTCCGATATCGACATTTTCAAAGCATATTCTCAAAACGAACTTGACAGGCGGTTGAGCACCGCATAACTTGAATCGAGCATATTCTCATATAGCGATGCGTTCATCCCGATCAGTTCCGGCCGCGGCCAATCGCGCCGCATCGCTGGCCGAAGACCGAAAGGAGGATCCATGCCGCGCATTTTGATCGTCGCTGAAAAGACCGGCGCGTTCGAGGAACTGGCCCGGGCGCTGGACGAGGTGCCCGACGTTGAAATCCTGTGGGCCCACGACGGTCCCGCGGCCCTGGAGAAGGCTGCGGCCGAATCGCCGGACCTGATCGTGGTCGACGAATTTGTCGGGGGGGGCAACGGCCTGGAGTGGATCCGGCGCCTGATGGACGTCAATGCCTTTATTCAGACGGCAGCCGTCAGCCGCCAGCCCCTGGATGCCTTCCACGAAGCCTCCGAAGGCTTGGGTATCATGGCCCAGCTCCCCCCGCGACCCGGAAAATTCGAAGCGAAACGGTTGTTGAAAACGCTGAGGCAGCTGACGGTAGCAACCTGACCGGCCACTGCTGGCACAGCTGCTGGAAAGCGTCATTATTCGGAGCGAGCGCTATCTGTGCCGTTAGTGCCCAAACCGGAATCCACTAAGTTTTTAGATGGGTTACATCTCTTTGGTTTGGCGTCTTCGTGCACGGCACCCGTCCGGCAGCCCCGTGCCTATGCAGATGACGACATGCAATGGCCGTTGTGCCCGAAGCGATTTAGATGAGAGCGTGTACATCCGTCGGATAGAAAAGCAATTTGACGCACGACCCTTAAAAGCCGGCTGTTGAAAAAATCCCCGATTTCGCCACTGCGCGCAAACTCGACAGTCAAACATCACCCGAAACGCCACACCGGTGCGGCACGTTTTCATTTCAACCATGCTCATCTCGCATCGCTAAGGTTCGGCGGCCGCCGGGAATGCGCAGGCGCCGAACATCGCCATCACCTCGTTTCCTGAGCACCACGCCGGCCTTGCCCCGGCCGCCGGCATGGTATATGAAACCGATTGTCGGGCCGGATCGGCCGCCCGGCGTTCATCCGGCAGACACCCGTCCAGCAGGACCGAGCCTTTGAAACGCTCCCCTCGCTTTCGCGTCCTTAAATATCTCCTCGCCGCCTTCGGCCTGCTGTTGACCCTGGGTCTGATCCTGGGCCTGGTCGCCGTCACCACGATGGACGACGACGATTATCGGGCCCTGGCGATCTGGGCCGCCGCGCAGATGGGCGATATCCGGGTGATTGTGGATGGAAATTTTGAGGTCGAATGGTCCCGGACCCTTAGCTTCACGGCGACGGATCTCCGCTTCGTCCCGGGGCCCGGGGGCGATCCGCCCGGTCTCGAGGCCGTCGGCCGGGTGCATGTCCGCATCGATCTGGTCCCGCTCCTGCGCGGCATCCTGCGGGTCAGGGACCTGGAAGTCGCCGGCCTGCGGCTCACCCACCGCGCGGGAAGCCGCGACGCGGACTTGCCCCGCGCCGCTTCGGGCTGGCCTCTGGGATTCATCACCCCGGTGGTGGAACGTGCGGCCCTGACCGATTTTGTGTTCCGCATCGAAAACGCCGGGAACGATCCGGCCGAAGAAATCGTTTTGCGCCGCCTGACCCTCGACGATATCGACGACCAGGGCCCGCTTTTTCTCCGGGGCAACGGTCACCTCAACGCCCGAGCCTTCCAGATCGCCGGCCGCATGGGCGGCAACCTGGCGTTCTACGACCGCACCCACCCCTTCCCCATCGACCTGACCTTCACGATCGCCGATCTGCGGGCCCGCCTGACAGGCGCCATCGACCACCCCCTCGAAGGCCGGGGATTCGAGCTCAACCTCCAGGTGGAAGAACAGGAACTGGCCAATCTCCTGCGGATTTTCCGGCAGGATATCCCTTCCCTGGGGCGCTTTGACTTCAGGGCCGCTATTACCGGCGACATCGATACCCTGCAGATCAACGACCTGGATCTCGAGGTGTCCAACGGCGCCGGTATCCAGATCTCGGCCGAGGGGGCGGTGCCGAATCTGGCCACCGGGCAGGGCACCACGGTCGACATCCAGCAGTCCATCGAGAACAACAGCCTGTTGAACTGGCTCTTTCCAGAAGACTGGAAAGTGGTCGAGGAATTCCGCCTGAAGGCGGCGCTGCGACACGTGGACGGCGGCTACACGATCGAGGTCATCGACGCCCGGGTGGCCAACGACAAGGGCATCGTCTTCGAGACCAGCGGCGCCCTGAAACTGGGCAACCCGGTGGAGGCCTCGCTGGTCCGGGCCTTGGATTTGAACCTGCAGATCACTTCCCCGCTGGCCGCCGGTCTCAGGCCGCTCCTGACCGATGCGATACCGGAAATCGGCGACGTTCGCGTGCAGGCTCGCCTCGTCGGCCCCCTGGACAATCTCGCCCTGGAAGATTTAGCGATCGAGCGCGGCGGCAGCGGGCCGGTGCGCCTGACCTCGCAGGGCCGGATCGGCCGCATCCCTCTGACGGAGGACGCCCCCCTGGAAGATCTGGCAATTGACTTCAGCATCCAGGCCGACAATTCCAAACTCCTCCGTGAGTTCTACGAAATTCCGCTGGGCGAGCTCGGCGCCGTGGATCTCACCGGGCGCATTACCGGGTCCTCCCGGCGCTTCAGGCTCCACGACGTCGAACTGAAGACCCGGACGGCCGAGGGACTTGCGACTCATGTGACCGGCGGCATCGATTTTGCCCCGCGCACAGACGGCGGTGTCCTCGGCGACATCGGGTTCAACCTCCGATTCAGGGCCCCTACCCTGGCCATCGGAGAACCCCTTCTGGGGGTCAGCATCATGCGCCATTTGGGGCCGATCAGCGGCGGGGCCGACGTAACCGGCACCACCGAAGCCTTGTCCTTCGAGAACATCATGGTCACGGGCGGCCAGCCCGAGCAGCTCTATACCGAGTGGCAGGGCCGGATCAACAGCGTCCCCCTAACCGAGAACAGCGTGACCTCGGGCTATGAAACCCACGGCAGGCTTTTCGCCGCCCGGTCGTCCGACTTCGCGGCCCTGTTCGACATCGACCTGCCGGATCTGGGTCCGGTGCGGGGCCGCTGGCAGGACATCGACAAGGACGGCGTCATCGGCATGGCCGACATCCAGGTGGCCGTGGGGGACGGCCAGCGCTTCGACCTCAAGATCGACGGGCGGATCGACAACATCGTCGACCAGAACGAATACGCCACCGTGGAGGAAGAGGAAATCGCGTATCAGGGCGTCGATTTCCAGTTCGACCTCAAGACCGCCGACACCCACGGCATCGCCAAGCTGGTCGGCCTGTCGCTGCCCGACCTGGGGCCGGTCACCGGCGCCTGGCGACTGACCGGCGGGGAAAGCGGGCTGGCCATCCGTGAGGCCCGGCTCGAGAGTGTTTCGGCCCAGGGCCTGGAACTGACGATCCAAGGCGAAGCGCCCTATATCGATGTGAGCGAAGGGGGCGGTCTGCGCGAAGTGGACATGCAGATCGCAGCCCGGGCGCCGGATACCCGCACCCTGCCCGGGTTGGACACCGTCGACCTGCCCGACCTGGGGGCGTTCGAGGCCGCCGCGCGCCTGAAAAACGGTGACGGCCACCTGAATCTCGAAGCCCTCCGCATCCGAACCGGTCC
>CAYMAR010000013.1:2137-18927 GCA_964388465.1 uncultured Desulfobacteraceae bacterium | reverse complement strand
TCGCCCGAACCGCTCCCCCTGTCGATCCTGGACGAGGTGGAGCTGACCCTGAAAATCCTGGCCGACCGGATCGAAGCCCGGGAAGACGTCTTCAAAAACGTCGATCTGGCGCTGATCGTTCGTGACGGGCGGCTGCAAATCGGACCGACCACAATCGAATACAAAAACGGCACCACCAGCATCGATGCATTCCTCGATACCAGCGAATCCCCGCCCGTGGCTTCTCTGAACATGGCGATCGAAGACGCCGATCTGGAGGAAATTCTCACCTCGGTGGACAAACCGCTGGTGTTGGGGGGTCAGCTGACCCTCTTTGCCGACCTGCACAGCGGCGGGTATTCCGCCCGTGAGCTGGCCGCCAATCTCAGCGGCGAGGTCGCTTTTGCCGTCGAAAGCGGGCGTATTCAGCGCAAGATCGAGTGGCTGGCCTCGGACGCCCTCGATTTCCTGTTCACCGGACCCACCGGCGGAACCTACACGGACCTGGACTGCTCGGCCATGCGCATGCTTTTTCAAGACGGCGTCGGCAAGATCCAGGTCTTCTACGTGGAAACCCCGGGCATGCGGGCCGAAGCCTTCGGTCGCATCGATTTCAACGACGAAACCCTGGCCTTGCTGGTCAATTCCGAATCCAAGCGCCGCCTTTTCCGCAAAACCTCCCCGGTGCGCATCAACGGCCCGCTTCGGGACCCTTCCATTCTCAAGGTGCCCGCCGAGGAGGCCGCCATTCTGGCCGGGCAGATTCTGGTGCCCGTCGTGGCCCTGCCGGCCCGGGCCCTGGGCATCCTGTGGTCCATCATTAGCCGGGATGAATCGGAGATCACCTGTTTCATCCCCCCGGAAGATTCCCCCTGACCGGCTCCGCCCGGGTTTCCTGAATTCCCGGCCGACGCGGAAATCACCACCAATGGCCGCCGAACTCGTGTTCGACCGGGGGCGAAGACGGCAGAAAATGAGCAAGATCCACACGAAGGAAGCGTGGCCGATAGAGGGTCGCGTCGCGATAGTGCACCTTCGGATCGCTCAGGTGATTGACGTTGTAGGAGATCAAAATCCGGTCCTGTTGGGTAAACTGGGGATGCACAAAAGAATTGTAGGCGGCGACCTGGCCACCGGCCTCCGGGGCCTCAAAAAGGGTGACCGGGCCGTCGAAAGGGCCTTCCGGACGGGGCGCCGTGTAGGCCACCAGGCGGCCGGAAAAGGGCGTCCGGCCATCCATGGTAACCAGCACGAAGCCCTGGCGAAAGGGCACCACGCTGAACTGGCTGCCGACACCGGTCAAAACGGGCGCGCTGCGCCCGGGATCGGACGACCAGCGGCGGCCGTCGAAAAAGGTCCAATCCGATTCGAGAAGCGCGCCCTCGGCGGCGCAGGCCACGTGCATTCGCTTGGGCCCCGCCGCATCGGTAACGCCGAAGATATAGACCTGCCCCCGGTGCTCGAGGATCGCCGCACCGAAGCGGATGCGGGTGGTCACCGGCTGGGGCCGGATGGCTTCGATGCGCAGCTCGGGCAATTCCAGGGCGGCGATGTCCGTGCCGGTCCACTGCCAGTCCCAGAGCCCCGGACCGGTCGGCCGGAAGCGGTGAAGAAAAACGAGCAGACGGCCGGCTTGCAGCGTGGCATCCCCGGGCCAATACCACGCATCGCCTGCGGCGGTTTGAAACAGGGCGGCCGGCGCGCCGTGGCGCTGCCCCAAAAGGGGGGTCAGATCGCCAGCCGACTGAATCAGCGCACAGTTGCGGATGAAGGGGGTCTTGGCGGGGCGGGTGCCATCCGGATCGATCCGTCCCAGAAAACTGTCGCCGAACAGCCAGAGGGTGCGGCCGTCCGGCAGCTGGACCGACACCGTACCGTCGCCGCCGGTCCACCCAAGATCCGGTGCCGTGAACAGGCGGCTGAAGGCCACATCCGGCGCCACCGCGGGCGGGTCGGTGCGTTGCGTATCGGGGAGCGGTCGGCAGGCCAGAAGCAGCAGCAGTCCCAAGGCGGCAAGCCACCGAAGGAGCCGGGGGCGCAGCGCGCGGCGGGGAATGCGCATGGATGTTCACTCCTGGACTGGCGATTGGTGCGGGCGTGCGCGATGGCGTCCATGGGAAGACGGGTCGGTTTCAGCGGTTCGACAGCGAGGCGCAGTACGCCAGAAACCCGTCCATGGCCTCGTCGTAATCCCGCCCGACCATAATGCCATCCCCCACGACGTCGTCGTGGCGCGACAGTTTAACGATCTCGAAATGGTTGCGATGAAGCCACAGGCGCTTGTCCTGGGGGAGATCGTCATCCGTCAGACCGGCGATATCCATCTTTTCCAGCCCGCCGGAAGCCGCATTGTTCCCATAGACGATGGGCTTCCGGGCTTCCTGGGGAATAATGAACTTGACTTCGCCGCAGGCTTGCAGCGCGATTTTGCGACCGTTGGGCATGACGGCGTAGGCGATCTGCCCCTTGTAGAAAACACTGTCGCTGCAATTATCCTTTTTCTCCTGGATGACGTACATTTCCATGGCGATGCAGCCCCCTGAAATCGAAAACCTTTGGTGCCGGGGCGCCAAAGGCGGGCAGACATCGGCCGCGGGGCAGCCCGGCGATCGTGGCATCGTATGCTTTAGATCCGTGGCTTTGCGCCTCCGTCTTTCAACGGATTTGCCTGTAAACGCGAACCGTGCCTTTCATCATCAGGCCGTTGCGGCCATCAACGCGTTTTTTTCAACTGCTTCAAGGTTTCCAGTTTTTTGCGCTTCATCAGCAGGTCCAGCCACTCGCTGAACTTCTTTGCCAGGCGGGTTTCATCCTCGAACTTCTTTTTGGATTCGATCCGAAGCAATTTGTCCTTCAGGTCCGACCGGTCCGGTGCCTGTTCGAGCAAGCGGCGGTAGATGCCAATCGCCTTGCCGTAATGGCCCTGGTTGGCATAGATGCCGGCCATGGTTTCCGTCTCAAATTCCTGTTCTTCAGCCATAGCGCTATCCATGAAACGGGTGTTTGTGCGAATTAAGCGCCGTGGTACGCCCCCCCGCGACGTGTGGGGCGGTGCCGTGGCGCGCCATCGCTACCCCGCCAAATGCCGCCGGCGCATCTTGCCGACGCGCCCGCTGACAGGGGGGCCGTCATCAATCGCCGGGGGCAATGAAAACGAGGTCGTTGGCGGAAACCAGCCCCAGTTCTTCCCGGGCAACATGTTCGATATACAGCGGGTCTTTTTCGAGTCGCACCTTCTGTTGATAGAGCCGCAGGTTTTGGCGCAGCAGGGTTTCATTGCTCTCCACCAGGCGTTCGTGCTCCAGCCGCAAAAGATGAAAATCGGCCAGTCCCTTGTCGCCGAAAATAATGACCAGCAAAAAGGAGAACAAAACGATAATCGAGATCGAGAGCATGACGGTCTGGCGCGTTGTCAACTTACGTCCTCTTCGGCCGGACGATCCGGCCCAGTGCAATCAATTCGCGGCTGCGGCACAGCCAGGCCAGGCTCACATAGACCCCCACACCGGCGGCGATACAAAACGCCAGCTGCAGGCCGGCGGTTGCCACCCCGGACCGGGGGTCGATTCCGATCCAATCCCTTAGGCCGGCCACCGCGAACCCCATCACCGCTGAACACAAAACCGCCTGGGTCAGGGCCCGCAGGGCCGGCCGACCGCCCAGCGGGACGGTCTTGCGGCGCAGGGCCGTCAGCAGCACACCCAGATTGACGACGGCGGCGCAGGCGGTTGCCAGCGCAACGCCCCGATGCCCCCACAACGGCATCCATCCGGCACCCAGAAGCAGATTGACGAGCATGCCCAGGCCGGCGGCTTTCAGGGGTGTGCGGACGTCCTTGAGCGCATAGAAAGCGGTCTGCACGATCCGCAGCCCGGCATAGGCCCATAATCCCGTACTGTAGCACAAGAGGGCTTCCGAGGTCAATCTTGTGGAATTACTACTAAAAGCGCCTCTTTCCAGAAGCACCTGGACGATTGGGACACGCAGGACCACCAGCCCCACCATCGCCGGCAGGGTGACGAACCAGACCAGGCGCAGGGCTTCCTGAAAGGCGGCATTAAAGTCAGACCATTCAGCGCGGGCGGCCAGGCGCGACAGGGCGGGCATGAGAGCGGTGGCCCCCGAAACAGCGAACAGCCCCAACGGGAACTGGATCAGCCGGTCGGCGAAGAAAAGCGCGGCGATGCTGCCGGACTCCAGGAAGGAGGCCAACAGTGTGCCGATCAGAATATTGAGCTGGAAGCTGGCCGTTCCCACCACCGCCGGCAGTGTCATGCGCGCGGCCGCCCCCAGGGATGCGGGCGGTGGGACCACGGGTCGCCAGACAGTCATCCCCCGCGACCGGAGCGCCGGTGCCTGGATCAGCAGCTGCGCCAGGCCGGCCGCCAAAACCCCCCCCGCGAGTATCACTGCGCCCGCAGGCGCCGGCCGTTTCAGAGCGGCGATCACCAACAGAACGGCAATCAGAATCAAGTTGAAGCCGACCGGTGCCAGCGCCGGAGCCGCAAAATGACCCTGGGCGTTCAGAATGCCGGCGAGCATGGCCACCAGCCCGCCAAAGAAAATATAGGGCCACATGATCCGCATCAGATCGAGAGTCAAATCGTAGACGGCACTGCCCGGTATAAAACCGGGCGCCACGGCCCGCACGATCAGGGGGCTGCCGATCAGACCGCCGGCGATCACCGCCAGCAGAATCATCCCCAGGGCCTGCACGGCCGCGGCTGCCAGGCGACGGGCTCCGGCCGGTCCCTCGCGCTGCAAGCATGTCGTGTAGACCGGAATAAACCCCATACTGAAGGCGCCTTCCCCAAAGAAACGGCGCACGACATTGGGGATTCGGAAGGCGGCGATGAAGGCGTCGCTGACCAATCCCGTGCCGAACACCCCGGCGAAGAGCATGTCGCGCCCGTAGCCCAGGATCCGGCTGACAAGGGTGGTGGCGGTCAGAAGCCTCACGGCCGAAGCCGTCTGCGTCATGGCGCGCACGTGCGGGGAGGCGGGCGGCGTGGCGGGATTCAAGCGCTGCAGCCTGCAGAATAGAGAACCAAACAAACTTCTTGACAAGTATTCATTTGACCGTTACAAGGATCATTTCACATAATTACGATCACTTAATTACGACACTACGACACTTTTTTAAGGAGATAAACCTTGGCGAATCACAAGTCGTCTATCAAACGGGCCCGCCAAAACGAAATCCGCCGGCAGCGCAATCGCGGCGTCAAAACCCGCGTCAAGGGCATGATCAAAGAGGTCAATGCCGCCGCACGCGGCGAGGACCAGGAGGCCACCACGGCCAAGCTCAAAGCGGCCCAGTCCCTGATTGACAAAGCGGCCAAAAAGGGCGTTCTGCACCGCAGGACCGCCGCCCGCAAAATTTCCCGCCTCTGCAAGGCCACCCGCCAGGTGTCGGCTTAAGCCCCGCCGGCATTTCCCACGGGGAGTGCACGGAATCGACGCGCGGTTTTTTATGGAGACCGCGCGTTTTTGCGTGCCGCTCCGCTCGGCCCGGGATCGGGCCTAAAACGCCTGAGTGAACCGATAGTGAAATTTCTCCGCGATACGCCGGGATATCTCCGCCAGGGCCACACGCAGATTGGCCTCGGTGCTCACCTTGTCGGGCTCGACGAAATACACTTCGTCTTCGGTTAGCTGGTACGACCAGAAGGCCTCACCCTGACGATTTTTGGCGGTAAGTTCCACGGTGACATATACCCGGCGCTCAAGGGAAACATTGAGATTCTGACGCGAAATCGTGTTGGTTTTAAGGTCCTTGATAACGCCGTGCACGACCGCGTCGGCCCTGCCGGGGGCGGCCAGCGCGATCCGGTCGCCGCGCCCGACTTCGTAAACCAGTTCGTTGGTGAACAGGGTTTCGATACCGATTTGCCGCGTGCGGTTCTCGAACGGGGGAATGCTCATGGTTGCGACCCCCGCGCGGCCCTCGCGGTAGCCGCCGAAGCGGTAATTGCAGGCGGAAACGGCGAGCACCACCGCCAGGCACCAAAAGACCTGCCAATGCCGCCCGCTATGGGAAGCCACCCTTTTCATCCGACCACGATATTGACCAGTTTTTCGGGCACCACGATCACCTTGCGCACCGTTTGGCCGGCGATAAATTTCAGGGCGCGCTCGTCCGCTAGGGCCTGTTTCTCGATAGCGTCCCGGGAAGTCCCCGCCGGAACGGTCAACCGGCTGCGCAGCTTGCCATTTACCTGGACGACGATCGTCAACTCGTCCCGGCTCAGGGCCGATGCGCTGTAGACGGGCCAATCGGCCTGCAGGACACTGCCTTCGCACCCCAGGGCGTGCCAGAGTTCTTCCGCCATGTGGGGCACGATGGGGGCCAGCAGCAGGGTCGTGCTCTCGAGCGCCAGGCGGATCACCGCGCGATCGCTGTCTGAAGGCGCTTCCGGTTCGAAACCGCTGAAAACGTTGATCAGTTCCATCACCGCACTGATGGCCGTGTTGAAGTGAAAGCGATCCTCGATGTCGCGCGTCACCTTATATATGGTCTGGTGCGTTTTCTTATAGAGCTCCCGCGCCGACGCCGAAAGGTCGTTCTCCCCGCCGGCATAGGGCTGGACAGCGGCAATCGTCGGCATCCACTTATGGGCCAGCCGCCAGACCCGGTTCAAAAACCGGAAGCCCCCCTCGACCCCCTGGGCGCTCCACTCCAGATCCTTCTCCGGGGGGGCCGCGAACAGGCAGAACAGGCGCGTGGTGTCGGCGCCGTATTTGTCGAGCAGGGTGTTGGGGTCGATGACGTTGCGCTTGGATTTGGACATTTTCTCGACCCGGCCGAAGGCGACCGCCTGGCCGCAGTGGCGGCAGCCGTGGCCGCCCTCCCGGGCGACGACGTCCTCCGGGAAGAGAAAACCGTGCGCCGGGCAGGACGCCGTTTCCTTGCAGACCATGCCCTGGGTCAGGAGGCGCGTGAAGGGCTCCTTGAAATTGGTCAGGCCAAATTTCTCCAGCACGCGGGTGAAATAGCGCGAGTAGAGCAGGTGCAGCACGGCGTGCTCGACGCCCCCGATGTACTGGTCCACCGGCATCCAGTAGGCCACGGCCACGGGATCGAACATGCCCTCCTCCCAGCGCGGGCTGCAATAGCGCTCGAAGTACCAGGAGGACTCCACGAAGGTGTCCATCGTGTCGGTTTCGCGGCGGGCATCGCCGCGGCCGCAGCGGGGGCAGCCGGTCCGCCGGAAGGATTCCAACCCCGGCAAAGGCGATCGGCCGCCGGGCAGCATGTCGACATCCTCGGGCAGGAGAATCGGCAGGTCCGCCGCATCCACGGCCACGACCCCGCAGTCCGGACAGTGAACCATGGGAATCGGCGCCCCCCAGTAGCGCTGGCGGGAAATCCCCCAGTCGCGCAGTCTGAAATTGACGGTTTTCTTCCCCTGGCCCCGCGCCTCCAGCCGGTCGGCGATTTGCTCCATGGCCGCCCGGTTGGGCATACCGTCGAATTCCCCGGAGTTGACCATGACGCCGTCGGCGGTAAAGGCTTCGGTCATGGTGGCCGCATCCAGCGGCTCGTCTTCACGGTCGATCACGACCACGATCTCCAGGCCGTATTTGCGGGCGAAGTCGAAGTCGCGCTGGTCGTGGGCCGGCACCGACATGACCGCACCGGTGCCGTAGCCCATCAAGGCGAAATTGGCGGTATACACCGGCATGCGCCGGCCGTTCATGGGGTTGAGGCAGTAGGCCCCGGTAAAGACCCCCTCTTTCTCGTATTGCTCCAGCCCGCGGTCGGATCGGTCCTGCAGGGCGATGCGCTCCGCGAAGGTGCGGACATCCTCTTCCTGCGGGGTGCCGGCGGAAAGCGCGGCCACCAGCGGATGCTCGGGCGCCAGGCACATGAACGTCGCCCCGAAGACGGTGTCGTGCCGGGTCGTGAAGACCTTGATCACCTCCTCGCGGCCTTCCACCGGGAAATCGATTTCGGCCCCGATGCTCTTGCCGATCCAGTTTTTTTGCATGGTCAGCACTTTGTCCGGCCAGCCCGGCAGCTGATCGCAGTGCACCAGCAGATCTTCGGCGAAATCGGAAATACGGAAAAACCACTGCCAGAGTTTCTTCTGACGCACGGCCTGGCCGCAACGCCAGCACAGGCCGGCCTCGACCTGCTCGTTGGCCAGCACGGTCTGGCAGGGCTCACACCAGTTGACGTAGGCCTCCTTGCGGTAGGCCATCCCCTCGGCGTACATCTTCAAAAAGAGCCATTGCTCCCAGCGGTAGTACTCCGGCCGGCAGGTGGCCAGCTCCCGGTCCCAGTCGTAGGAGAATCCCAGGCGTTTGAGCTGCGCGCGCATGGCATCGATATTGGCATAGGTCCATTGCGCCGGGTGGGTCTTGTTGGCGATGGCCGCGTTCTCGGCCGGCATGCCGAAGGCGTCCCAGCCCATGGGGTGCAGAACATTGAAGCCCCGCATGCGTTTATAACGCGCCACGACGTCGCCGATGGTGTAATTGCGCACGTGTCCCATATGGATATTGCCCGACGGGTAGGGAAACATTTCGAGCAGGTAGTATTTGGGACGCTCCGGTTGTTCGGTCACCGCGAACAGGCCGATCGCATCCCAGTGGCGCTGCCATTTGGTTTCGATCTCCCGGGGGTCGTAGCGTTCTTCCATCATTCCGTCCTTTGTCGGATTCGAGGCGCCGGATCGAATCGCATTCGCCACCGGCCGGCGCCTTGGCGCTGTGAAAGCCTCTCATGCCATATAAGGCCTTAAATAGCAAGATGGGCCGGGCGGCCGCATCGCCCCCCCGGCAGGGCCCGCATACGACAGCGAACCAACCCGGCGGCGCGCCGTAAACGATAAAACTGTTTGACTTGTCTAACCCAATTGCCTATTTATACAGGGTTAAACACAGGGCCGTACGACACGGTGCCTGAACCCGGTATGGGGCAGACGGTATACGGAGCCGTTCACGTCGGTACGCGCAATCCATTTCCTCCCGTCGTTCCGGAAAAACCGATCCGGAACTTCGATAATCTCCCCATCGTCTCCAAGTTAACAAGGAATCGATATTGTATGAGCAGTAAAATTCTGATCAATGCGGTCGACTCGGAAGAGTGCCGGATCGCCAAAGTCAAGGACAGTCAGCTGGAAGATTTCCAGATCGAAAGCGCCAGTATTGAAATCACCCAGGGCAATATCTACAAGGCGATCATCACGCGGATCGAGCCCAGCCTGCAGGCCGTGTTTGTCGATTACGGCGCTGAGCGCAACGGTTTTTTGCAGATTCAGGAAATCCACCCGGACTATTTTCACGATACCAACGGCGGCCCCAAGGATATCAGCCACGTGATCAAAAAGGGCCAGGAAATCCTGGTGCAGGTCACCAAAGACCCGATCATGAGCAAAGGTGCCATGCTGACGACGTTCCTGAGCCTGGCCGGCCGCTATCTGGTTCTGATGCCCGGCAGCGAGTCCTTCGGCATCTCGCGCAAGATCGAAGATGAAGAGGAGCGCCAGCGCCTCAAGGACATCGTCGGCGGCTTGAATGTCCCCGAGGGATTTGGTCTGATCGTACGCACCATGGGCCAGGGTGCCACCAAGACATCGCTCTCCAAGGATTTTAGCTACCTGATGCGCCTCTGGAAAACCATCAAGGGCAACGTCATGAAGGTCAAGGCGCCCCACCTGATGAACAAGGAGCGCAGTTTGGTGGTGCGCTCGATCCGCGATTACTTTACGCCGGATGTGTCTGAAATCCTCGTGGACGACCCCTCCGTCTATAACGAAGTCAAGGATTTCATGAAAATCATATCCCCCAAGCAGACCAATATCGTCAAACAGCACAAATCGGCCAAACCGATATTCACCCGGTTTCAATTGGAGCATCAGATTGCCTCGGTCTTCGAAAGCCGGGTGCCGCTCAAGTCGGGGGGCTCGATCGTCATCGCCCAGACCGAGGCGCTGGTGGCCATCGACGTCAACTCGGGCAAGGCCACCCAGAAGCAGTCGATCGAGGAAACCGCCCTGCAGACCAACCTGGAAGCGGTCGAGGAAGTGGCCCGGCAGCTGCGCCTGCGGGACCTTGGAGGGCTCATCGTCGTTGATCTGATCGACATGCGCGACCGAAAAAACCGGGCCGAAATCGAAAAAGCCATGAAAAATTTCCTGAAAACCGACAAGGCCCGCACCAAGGTCGGGAGAATATCCCGTTTCGGCCTGCTGGAAATGTCGCGCCAGCGAATCCGGCCCTCGATCGAATTCAGCAGCTATCAGCCCTGCCCCCATTGTCGCGGTAAGGGCCATGTGCCCTCCACCGAGACCCTGAGCGCGGCCTTTCTGCGCCGACTCAGTCTGGAGACGCTCAAAATCGAAGCCGAAGCCGTGCGGGGTTGGGTACCACCGGACGTGGCCACTTACCTGCTGAACCGCAAACGCAAGGAGCTGGCCGCCCTGGAGGAAAAACGCCACTTGACCATTACGATTGCCGCCGACCCCAAACTGATGCCGGGCGACATCAAGATCAGCGCGGACAGGTCCGATATGATCTGATCGGAAAACAATTCCCGCCGCTGCGAGGCGCAAGTCGCGCCGCACGCCACCGGCGGGTCGACCGCGGGACGCCCACGCCGCCCCCCCCGCAGCCGCGGCGGGCTGCAAGGAAAATACCCATGACCTCAACCCCAACCCCTCGCAAAAAAAGCTCACTGGTCCTGATTGCTCTGGCCGGCATGATTCTGCTGGCCATATTGGTGGCCTACAAATTTCTGGCCGCGCCGGAGGCTCCTCCGACCGGCGCCGAGCGACCGGGCACGGCGGCCCGGGACGGGGCCGCGGCGCCGACGGCCGAGTCCGCGCCCGGGCAAATCATCGAATACGGGAAGCTCGACTCGGACGAGGATTTCAAGAACATGATGGACGCCCGCAAGGACGCCTTGGACGTCGGTGAGGGCATTGACATCATCGCCCGGTCCGACGAAACCCTGCAGATCGGCAAAAACCGGGTGTCCATGAAGGAACTTCAGGACCAGATCCGCCTCAAGCTGGGCGAAATCAGCGAAGAGAACCTGGGGCCGGATGGACAGCCGCTCCCGGTCGATCCGGAAACTTTCGGCATTCACGTCGTTCGGCCCGGGGACAACATCTGGAATATCCATTTTGCTTTTCTGAAAGATTTTTTTGCGCGCCGCGGTGTGGATCTGAGCCAGTCCGCGGATGAACCCGACCGTATGGGCTACAGCTCGGGCGTGGGCAAGCTTCTGAAATTCTCCGAGAACATCGTGTATATCTACAATGTCAAGGAAAAGGACTTCAGCCAGGACTTGAACCTGATCGAGCCCCACTCCAAAATCATCGTCTACAAGATGGATCGGGTCTTTGAGCTTCTCGAACAGATTGATTTCGGCAACATCAACCGCATCCGGTTCGACGGCGACACGCTCTGGATCCCGGCGGAATAGCACCGGACCGGGTCCCGATTCCGGGGCCTTGCCGGCGCGCCAAGAAATGTTTGACGGACGGCGACCGAATACAGTATATGGGCGCCATTTTGCTGTCGCGTGAACGGCACGCCACAGAGGCGGGCGCAACATCGAATCGCCTCGGGCGACTCCGGGCCGCTAAGATTTCCGGAACCGGCGAATGGATGATCAGCGTGAAACGCATTAAGGAGGTTACATTTTGACAGGTATCGCATATGCAATGGGTCAAGGCGGCGCGGCGGCCGGACAGGGCGCCGGTGGCTTCGGTGGTTTGATTCCCATCATTCTGATGTTCGTGATTTTTTATTTTCTGCTCATCCGCCCGCAGCAGAAACGCAACAAGGAACATCAGCAGATGATCGGCAACCTCAAAAAAGGCGACCGTATCATTACCAACGGGGGGATCCACGGCCGGATTACCGGACTGGACGAGAGCACCCTGACGGTCGAAATCGCCGACCGGGTCCGCGTCAAAGTGGTGCGCGCCAACGTGGCCGGCCTGGCCCAGGCTGCGGCGGCGCCGGCACCCAAGCCGGCGCCCAAGAAAGATAAAAAGGAAAAACGTGACGGCGATAAATCCTGACGGCGCGCTTGCCGCCGGGCTGTCGACTTAAAACATACGAATGGTTAAACCGCCAAGGGGCGGTTTAACCATTTTGCCATTTGGCGCACTTGGGAAAGGAAGCGTATCTGTGAAGAGCATTTCATGGAAGCCGGTTATCATTGCCGCCGTCTTTCTAACGGCCATCGTCTATGTTTTGCCGACCTTCATCCCCGGTTTTCCGCTCCAGAAAAAGATCAATCTGGGGCTGGACCTGCAGGGGGGGATGCATCTCGTTCTGGAAGTCGAAACCGACAAGGCCGTCGAAGGCACCATCGAACGCACCGCCCAGGAACTGAAAGAGCGCTCGCGGCGGGCCACGGTCCGTCGGGCCTCCATCGAAAAGGCCGATGACGATCGCATCCAGGTCCGCGTCCAGGGGGCGGAGAATATCGAAGCGTTTGAAACCCTCTTGGACGAGGAGTTTCGCAACCTGCGCATCCAGGACCGCTCCCGCGATGGGGACCGCCTTGGTCTCGTGCTCGACCTGCCGGATCAGGAAACCGAGCGCATCAAAGAGCTGGCCGTCGGCCAGGCGCTGGAGACCATCCGCAACCGCATCGACCAGTTCGGCGTGTCCGAACCGGACATCCGGCGCCAGGGCGAGCGGCGTCTCCTGATCCAACTGCCCGGCGTCAAGGACACCGAGCGGGCCAAGGAACTGATCGGGCGCACCGCCCAGCTCGAATTCAAACTGGTGGACGAACGTCTGCCCGCACGCACCGCCCTCAAGGAAGGCCCGCCGCCGGGCACCGAGATTCTCTACCAGGTGACCGTCGACCCGGCCACCCAGCGCAGGATTGAAGAGCCCTATCTGATCAAGAAACGCACCATGCTCACCGGCGCCTATCTGACCGACGCCCGGGTGCGGTTCGACCAGGAAGACCGCAGCTACTACGTGGCCATCGATTTCGACCGCAAGGGGGCCCGCATCTTTGAGCGTATCACCGGCGAAAATATCCGCAAACGCCTGGCCATCGTGCTCGACGGCAAGGTCCACTCGGCGCCGGTCATCCAGGACCGCATCCCCGGCGGCCAGGCGGTGATCACCGGCAACTTCTCGGCCGAGGAGGCCGAAGACCTGGCCATTGTGCTGCGTGCCGGGGCGCTGCCCGCACCGGTCGCCATCCTGGAGGAACGCACGGTGGGCCCGTCGCTGGGCAAGGACTCCATCGACAAAGGGATGATTTCCATGCTCGTGGGCGGCGTGCTCGTGATCGTGTTCATGATCATCTATTATAGAGGCGCCGGCCTGCTGGCCGATATCGCCCTGGTGATGAACATCATTCTCATGGGGGCCGGACTGGCCGCCTTTCAGGCCACCCTCACCCTTCCGGGAATCGCCGGCTTCATCCTGACCATCGGCATGGCCGTGGATGCCAACGTCATCATTTTCGAACGCATTCGCGAGGAGCTGCGCATCGGCAAACCACCCCGGGCGGCGGTCGAAGCCGGCTACAACCGGGCCAGCCTGACGATTCTGGATGCCAACGTCACCACCCTGATCGCGGCCCTGGTGCTGTTCCAGTTCGGCACCGGACCGGTCAAGGGCTTTGCGGTCACGCTGAGCCTGGGGGTTATTGCCAGTATGTTCACCGCCCTGGTGTTCACCCGTGCGGTATTTGAATTTATGCTGGCCGGCAAAAAGGTGGCCCGCATCAGCATCTGATATCCACCGTGCCGGCAGGGCGGTCAGACCGGCTTCCGCGGGCGGCTCTTTAAAAAGGACGATGAAGGACACGCGCAATGCAATTTATCAAACCCGACATTAACTTGGAAATCATTGGCTTTCGCAAAATCGCGTTCGCCCTTTCCGCCGTCATGATCATCGTCAGCATCGGTGCCCTGGCGGTCAGCGGCGGGCCGCGCTACGGCATCGATTTTGCCGGCGGCACGCTGATCCAGGTGCGTTTCGACGCCCCGGCGGACATCAACGTGATCAAGAGCGGACTCGATCGGATCGATATGGGAAGCTATACGGTCCAGCAGTTCGGTGAAGCGAACGCCCACGAGATTCTTGTCCGTACCGACCAGGCCGGCACCACCGACAAAGATTTCAATGAACGGTTGCGCAGCGCCCTGACCGAGGCCACGGGGACGACGGCGGAAATCCGCCGGGTGGAGATGGTCGGCCCCCAGGTGGGCAAGGACCTGAGGGAAAAAGCGCTCAAGGCCATGTTCTATGCCCTCTTGTTTATCACGGTCTACATCTCGGGCCGGTTTGAAATGAAATGGATGCTGAGTGCCGTCCTGGCGGCAGCCCTGATCGGCGCCATCTACGGCCTGAGCCTGTTCCAGGTCAGCACCCCCTTCCTGATCGCCGTGGCGCTCATCGTGACCCTGGCCCTGTTCTGGTTCCTCAATTTACGCTATGCCATGGGAGCGATCGTGGCCCTGATCCACGACGTGACGATCACGGTGGGACTGTTCGCCATCTTCGACAAGGAATTCACCCTGCCGATCATCGCCGCCCTGCTGACCATCATCGGCTATTCCCTGAACGACACGATCATCGTCTTTGACCGCATTCGCGAAAACCTTAAAAAATTTCACAAGAATCCGCTGGCTTTCGTTATCAACCGCAGCATCAACGAAACCCTGAGCCGCACCCTGCTGACCTCACTGACCACTCTGGTGGTGGTGGTGACGCTGTTTCTCCTGGGGGGCGGCATCATCCACGATTTTGCCTTCGCCTTGATCGTCGGCATTCTGGTGGGAACCTATTCGTCGGTTTTTGTGGCCAGCCCGATTCTCCTGGCCTGGCAGAAAAAATAGGCGACGGCGCGGGCGGGATCGGATTCAAGGGATGAAAGCAGGCCCAACCCCATCGGACGCTTCGCGTGACGATTTGGCCACCTGGTTCCGGCTGCGATCCGTGACCGGTATCGGCAACCTGCTGTTTCGAAGACTGATCCAACGGTTCGAGACCCCCGAGGCCGTTTTCGCGAGCAGTGACGAGGCGCTACTGGCGGTCGATGGGGTGACCGCCCGCGTGGTGACCGCCTTGCGGCGCGCGCACCGCGGCCGCGATGCCGTGCGGCGGGAGCTGGACCGCGCCGCGCACTTAGGCATCCGGATCCTCACCCAACGCGACCCGGCCTACCCGGCCCTGCTGCTCGAAATTCCGGATCCGCCCCCGATTCTGTATGTGCGGGGGGACCTGACGCGCGTCCGCTGCCCGGTGGCCATCGTGGGATCGCGCCACGCCACGCCCTACGGCCGCAAAACGACGAAACGCCTCAGCCGGGATCTGGCCGGCCACGCCATTACGGTGGTGAGCGGCATGGCCCGCGGCATCGACACGGCCGCCCACGAAGGGGTGCTCGAAGCCGAAGGCGTCACGGTGGCGGTATTGGGCAGTGGCCTGGAATGCGTCTATCCCCGTGAAAACCACGAGCTTTTCGAGCGCATTGCCGACACCGGCGCGGTGATCTCGGAATTTCCCCTCGCGGCCGAACCGGAGGCGCACCATTTCCCGCGGCGCAACCGCATCATCAGCGGCATGTCGGTGGGCACCGTGGTTGTCGAGGCCACGCGCCGCAGCGGCTCGCTGATTACGGCCCGCCTGGCTGCCGAACAGAACCGGGAGGTGTTCGCGGTCCCCGGCAGCATCGATTCTTTCAAGAGCATCGGCACCCACGGTCTGATCAAGAACGGGGCCAAACTGGTGACCCAAGTCGGCGACATTCTGGAGGAACTGCCCACCTGGGCCCAGGGCGCAGCCCCGCCGCCGGTCCAAACCGCCCCGGTCGGCCGCAGCGACACACCGCGCCTTTCGGGGGAGGAGGCGGGCGTACTTGAAAACCTGACGGCCTACCCGGTGCATGTTGACGATCTGACGCGCCGGCTTAATTTGGAACCTGGGCATCTGGTCAGCATCCTGCTGGCACTGGAGCTCAAAGGCGTGGTCCGACAGGACCCGGGCAAGCTTTTCAGCCGCATCGACAGGGACCCGACGCCCGGCTGAAAAGCGGCTGTTCAAACGCGGGGGAAGTGATCCGAGGGCGCCCCACCCGGGCAGATGAACGCCCCGGGGGCTAAGGATGATATGGATATTGAGGCGGACGCGTGATCAACGCGTCCCGGGCAGATCGCGTGCACCGCTACGGCCGAAAAACGGCGATCCGGTGCAACGCTTTTTTTAACCGAACCAGAGCTTAGAGGAATACCCGTGGCAAAACCGCTAGTCGTGGTGGAATCGCCGACCAAAATCAAAACCCTGCAGAAGGTCCTGGGCAAAAACTACAAGGTGGCCGCTACGGTCGGACACATCAAGGACCTGCCCCAGAAGGAAATGGGGGTCGACATCGAAAAGGGGTTCAAACCCAAGTACCGCACCATCAGCGGCAAACAAAAGGTGATCAAGAATTTGAAGGCCTCCGCCGGCGAGGCCGAGGACATCTATCTGGCCCCCGACCCCGACCGCGAGGGCGAGGCCATCGCCTGGCATACGGCCGAAGTGCTCAAAAAGAAAGGCCGCCGGTTCCACCGGGTCCTGTTCCACGAGTTGACCGGCAGCGCCATCAAGGAAGCCATCAAACAGCCCACCGCGCTCGACCTCAACAAGTACGAGGCCCAGCAGGCCCGACGCATCCTGGACCGCCTGGTGGGCTATCAGATATCGCCCCTGTTGTGGCGCAAGGTCAAAGGGGGCCTGAGCGCCGGGCGGGTGCAGTCGGTGGCGGTCAAGATTATCTGCGACCGCGAGCGGGCCATCCAGGCCTTCGAACCCGAAGAATATTGGAGCATCACGGC
>CAYMAR010000013.1:0-2037 GCA_964388465.1 uncultured Desulfobacteraceae bacterium | reverse complement strand
CGAAGCGGCGCATGAAGCCCTGGAATTGATTCAAGCGCGCTTCGGGCCGGACTATGCCCTCGGCCAGCCGCGCTTTTTCAAGAACCGCAAGAAAGCCCAGGACGCCCACGAAGCCATCCGGCCCACATCGGTCCAGCACACGCCCGAATCCGTCAAAGCCTTTCTGACCAGCGACCAGGCCGCGCTCTACACCTTAATCTGGAAGCGATTCGTGGCCTCGCAGATGCAGCAGGCCCTGATCAACCAGCTCACAATCACGATCAAGGCCGAGGATTACATCTTCACCGCTAGCGGTTCGTCCGTCAAATTCCCCGGCTTCATGGCGCTGTACACCTCGGCCGAAGAAGAACGCAAAAACCGTCAGGAGAAAAAAAAGGAGGAATTGCCCGATTTGGCCGAAGGCGCGGTGCTCAAGCTTCAGGACCTCGTCCCCAAGCAGCATTTCACCGCCCCGCCCCCGCGTTTTTCGGAAGCCTCCCTGGTCAAAGAACTCGAGGAGAACGGCATCGGGCGCCCCAGCACCTATGCGTCCATCCTTTCGACCATCCGTGACAAAGGTTACGTTGAGCTTGTCAAGGGATATTTCCGGCCCAGTGAGCTGGGCTTCATCGTCAACGACCTGATCGTCGCCAATTTCCCGGATATCTTCAACGTCGAGTTCACCGCCAAGATGGAGGACAACCTCGACCGCATCGAGCAGGACGAAGCCGACCTGCTGACCATCCTGGAGCGCTTCTACACCCCTTTCAAGGCCAAGCTGGAAGAAGCCGCCGACGGGATGCTCAGCATCAAGGGGGTGGGCTTTGCCACTGACCTGAAATGCCCCGAATGCGGACAGACCCTGCACGTCAAAGTGGGCAAGAACGGCCCGTTCATCGCCTGCAACGGCTACCCGGAATGCAATTATTCCCGGGACTACACCCGGGATGAAAAAGGCCGGATCCAGACGATCGAGCCCGCCGTGGACAAGGAAGTCGACAAGACCTGTCCCAAGTGCAACCGCCCCATGGTGGGCAAGCGCGGCCGTTACGGTGAGTTTCTGGCCTGCAGCGGCTACCCGGAATGCAAGCACACCGAATCGGTGGGCAACGGCGGCGGCCAGTCCACGGGCGTGCCCTGCCCCCGGCCCGACTGCGACGGCGAGATGGTGGAACGCAAGTCCAAGCGCGGCAAGATCTTTTACGGCTGCACCCGCTTTCCCGACTGCACCCAGGCCATGTGGGACCGGCCGGCGCCCCGCCCCTGCCCGGTCTGCCAAGCGCCGTTTATGGTGGAAAAATCGACCAAGCGCGACGGGCAGTTCTACGCCTGCCTGACCGAGGGTTGCGGGCATCGGGAGGCGATGGTGGTGGATCCGGACGAGAAAGCCTCATAGTGACCCCCCAGAAGCGTCATCTTTCGATCCTGAACGGCGTTCTCGTTCACTGTCGTTCCTCGACGTAGCACCGCTACGCCTGCGGACGCCAGTTTCACTGCGGCCTTGTTCAGAACCGAAATCTAACGCTTATGGAGGGTCACTTCCGAGATTCATGGCGCATCTGCAGCCCGGGGGAGGAGGGCGTTCTCGCCTCTTGTTGGTACTCGACGTCGACGCCAGGCAGCTTAGAAGCGACGCCTCAAGACGCCATGCGGCGTTCCGGCGCTTGCAGGCGTGCTCACAACCCGAATGGTTGCTGCGCGTCCCGCTTCGAGCCGCGCCTTGCCTGACGGCCTGATGCTTGCTTTTAAGCGCCCTGGATAGAATCTGCGAGTTGCTCTTCGGCTGCGGCCTAACCCCGGCCCAAATCCTTCCCTGCCGCACGCAAACAGGTGCCGAACAAAAAGCCAGGTGTCAGCGGTTTGAGAATCCCGGATTCTGACTCCTGGCTTCTGGCTTCTGATTTCATCTTCCCTGCAATCTGGTTCCTGGAGACTAACGACGCCTTTTCTCGAAACCCGATTACGATACAGACGCCGACGGAGATGGGCTCCACCTCACGCGCGAAATGTCTTGACAACTTCGTTGGGGGCTGTTAACTGTTTCCAAAATTTAGAAAT
>CAYMAR010000012.1:10074-28516 GCA_964388465.1 uncultured Desulfobacteraceae bacterium | reverse complement strand
GGTTTTCGCCTGATGGGCGAAACCGCCACCAGCCGAATCATCGCGATCATCCCCACCCAGCCTCTCATTCCGTGCACGGCGGCAGGACCGTTCGCGTCGGGCGCCCCAGACACGGCACCAAAACCCGAGAAAAATTATCAAATAGAGGGTTGCCCAACTAAATTTCATTACTATTATAAATTATAACTTTTAATAATGATGCATAATAACAATTTGTTTGTCATCAAGGAGGACATCATGAGCAAGGTTATCGGAATCGATCTCGGGACCACCAATTCCTGCGTGGCCATCATGGAAGCGGACGAGCCCCGGGTGATCAACAACAGTGAGGGTGGGCGCACGACACCGTCCATCGTAGCGGTCAGCGATGGTGGCGAACGCCTGGTGGGGCAGATCGCCAAACGGCAGGCCGTCACCAACCCGGAGAATACAGTTTTCGGCGTCAAACGATTGATCGGCCGCAAGTTTGACGCCCCTGAAGTTCAGAAGGATCAGCCCAATCTACCCTTCAAGATCGAAGGGGCCGGAAATGGCGACGTGCGCATCCGCTTGAAGGGCCGCGCCTACAGCCCGGCCGAGGTATCCTCTTTTATCCTGGGTGCGATCCGCAAGGCGGCCGAGACCCACGTGGGAGAAAAGCTGACCGATGCGGTCATCACCGTTCCGGCCTATTTTGACGACAGCCAGCGCCAGGCCACCAAGGATGCCGGCAGGATCGCCGGACTCAACGTGCTGCGGATCATCAACGAACCGACGGCGGCGTCTCTGGCCTACGGGCTGGAAGGTCAGAAAGATAAGAAAATCGCGGTTTTCGACCTCGGCGGCGGCACCTTCGACATTTCGGTGATGGAGATCGGCGACGGGGTTTTCGAAGTCAAGGCCACCAACGGGGATACCCATCTGGGGGGTGAAGACTTCGACCTGCGCCTGATCGACTATCTGGCCGACGAGTTTAAAAAGGACCAGGGCATCGACGTGCGCAGCGACAAGATGGCGCTGCAACGGCTTAAGGAGGCCGCCGAAAAGGCCAAGATGGAGCTCTCCAGCGCCATGGAAACCGAGGTCAACCTGCCGTTTATCACGGCCGACGCCAGTGGCCCCAAACACATGAACATCAAAATCTCGCGGGCCAAGCTGGAGGCCCTGGTGGCCGACCTGCTCAACAAACTGGAAGGCCCCTGCCGCCAAGCCCTCAAGGACGCCGGCCTGAATGCCGACGCCATCGACGACGTGGTGCTGGTCGGCGGGATGACCCGCATGCCGGCGGTCCACAACCGCGTCCAGAAGATCTTCGGCAGGGAGCCCCACAAGGGCGTCAACCCGGATGAGGTCGTGGCCATGGGGGCCGCCATCCAGGGCGCGGTTCTCAAGGGCGACATCAAGGACGTGCTGCTTCTGGACGTGACCCCGCTCTCTCTGGGTATCGAAACGCTGGGCGGGGTCATGACCCGGCTGATCGAGCGCAACACCACGATCCCGGCCCGTCAGAGCCAGATTTTCTCCACGGCCGAGGACAATCAGCCCGCGGTCTCCGTGCATGTTCTTCAGGGTGAGCGTGAGATGGCGGTGGACAACAAGACCCTGGGGCGTTTCGAGCTCACGGGGATACCCCCGGCGCCGCGGGGAACCCCCCAGATCGAGGTGGCTTTCGATATCGATGCCAATGGGATCGTGAGCGTTTCGGCCAAAGATGTGGCCACCGGCAAAGAGCAGTCCATCCAGATCACGGCCTCCAGCGGCCTGGACCAGACGGAAATCGACCGGCTCGTCAAGGAAGCGGAGATGAATGCCGACAGCGACCGACGTAAAAAGGGCCTGGTGGACGCCCGCAACGAGGCCGACGCCCTGGTCTACACCACCGAACGTTCCCTGTCCGATTTGGGGGACAAGATCGATGCCGGCTCGCGCCAGCAGGCCGAGGCGGCCATCGCCAGCCTGAAGCAGGCCATGACCGGCGAGGATACCGCCGAGATCCGCCGATTGTCCGACGAACTCAAGCACATCGCCCACCGTTTGGCGGAGTCGGTTTACGGCGCCGCCGGTACCGCGGGCGGTGCGCACGCGCAGGGTCGGGCCAATGAAGGGCCTCAGCCAGGCCATTCGGGTGGATCCAAGGGCCCCGACGATGTGGTGGACGCCGAGTTCGAGGAAGTCGCCTGACAACCCGCCGATTGCCCGCCCCCGGCCGCGTTCAGCCTGGGGCGGGCAACTTTAATCCGAACGGTGCGCGTGGTTTGGCACGATCTTCAGTCGGCCCATTCGCCCGGGAAGCCGATTGAACCGTTGAAAGGCGATCGTCGGTTTTCCCGGTGGCAAAGCGACAGGCGTCGTCAACCCCAAACGCTCGTCATCGATTCCCGGCTGGTCGATGCCCTGCCGCAACGGGCGATCTCGTGCCGATAGGCACGAGCACAACTTAACATTTCAGGCCGTTGCACCTTTGAGACCGATGGCGTCCGCCACCTCTCGCATCCCCGCGATCGTGTCGCCGATCAGCTCAGCCAATTCCATCTCCAACATGGCCGCGCCCCTTTCGATGATCCCCCGGTCGACGCCGGCGGCGAAACGTTTGTCTTTCCACTTTTTTTTCACGGACTTGGCCTTGAGATCCATCACGCTCTTGGAGGGTCTGACCAGCGCCGTGGTGGCCACAAGGCCCGTGAGTTCGTCCACGGCAAACAGTACTTTTTCCAGGGTCGACAACGGTTCGACGTCCGTGCAGATGCCGTAGCCGTGGCTGATCACCGCCCGGACGATGGGCTCGGGCCAGTCGTGCTGCCTGAGGATTTCCTCGGTTTTGCGGCAGTGCTGGTCGGGAAACTGCTCGTAGTCCAGATCGTGGATCAGGCCGACAATCCCCCACAGCTCCTCGTCTTCTCCGTACTTGCGGGCCATGTGGCGCATGACGCCCTCGACGGCCAGGGCGTGCCGGATGAGGCTCTCACTCTTGTTGTAGGTGTTCAGCAATGCCCATGCGTCGGCGCGGGTCGGTGTCGCGTTGGCCATATTCATCTCCTTTGCGGGGTGCGCGTCCCCAAGAAAAGCTTTTGTTTTAAAGGGATTTTCTGGTATTGGTGTCCGTATCCGGGTGTTGTGCTTTCAGCTTGGATTCCGGAGCGTATGTAGACCATGGATCCCAATCTGTCAAAAGCGATCATCGACTTCTTCATGGGGATTGCCATCTTCAGCCGCATGAACGCGGAGGAAGTCAAGATCGTGGCCAAACACATGAACGTCATCGAATTGCAGCCGGGCGATACGCTTTTCGAGGAATTCGACCGCGGCCGCTTTATGTGCTTCATCGCCCACGGCACCCTGGACGTCATCAAACAGCCCGCCGGGACCCATCGGGACGTCGTTATCACCACCATGCGCCAGGGTCAGTCCATCGGCGAGATGTCCGTCATCGAGAATCTGCCCCGTTCGGCCACCATCAAGGCCCGGGAGGTCAGCAAGCTGTTTATCCTTTCCCAGGCGGCCTTCGACCGGGTGCTGGCCAAGCATTCCCACATCGGGATCAAACTGCTTAAAGGCATCACGATCCTGCTCAGCAACAACCTCCGCAAAACCTCCAGCCGACTGGCCGACTACATGCTGCCGATCAGCTGATACCGTGTGTAAGCTGTTCATCGAATCGGCCGTGCGCTAAACTTGCAGGAGGATCGGCCGATAATGAACGGACAGCGTCAGGTCAAAAAAACGCCGCCGTGCCCTTGATGGCCGGGATGATTTTTACTATAAAAAAGTTTAAGGCGGTTGGATCGCTCAGTGCTCAGCGGATAACGGGACGGATCTGATCATGGTGGCTAAGTCGGCATTCAATTGGAGGGCTTCGGCCGTTTTGGGGCTGTTGACCGCCCTGTTTCTGGCGGTGGCCTCACCGCCGGTGTGTGCCGATATCTACAGGTACCGCGACGCCAACGGCGTTTTGCACTTCACCAACGTGCCGGCCTCCAGCGAATACCGCCTCTACATCCGCAGCAGCCGGCCCCGCTTCAAGGCCTCGTCCCGAACCCAAAAATTCGACGCGATCATCAAGGACGCCGCCCGGCGCTATGGCGTCGACTTCTCGTTGCTCAAGGCCATCATCCGTGCCGAGTCCAGTTTCGATCCCCAGGCCATATCACGCAAGGGCGCACGCGGACTCATGCAGATCATGCCGGAGAATTTTCGGACCCTCGACATTCAGGACCCCTTCGATCCCAAGCAGAACATCATGGGGGGCACGCGCTATTTCCGCTCCCTGCTCGATCGCTACCAGGGCAGGGTTTCCCTGACACTGGCGGCCTACAACGCCGGCCCCACCGCCGTGGACCGCTATCGCCGCATCCCGCCCTACGCCGAGACCCAGGACTACGTCCAGAGGGTCCTGCGCTTCTACGAGCATTACAAAAACAATACCTGAGGACGGTTGCCTCCGGCCATCAGTCCGTTTTGGACAGCACGAGCGCCGTTCGGCTCGGCAGGTAAAGACTCAGTCGGGGGGTGGAACCCGATGGGCCCGCCTCGTCGACAAGGGTGAAATGCGCCTGCTTCGGTGCCAGGCGGCCGTGGCCGCCGAACGCGCAATCGTCGGTGTCCAGGATCATCTGGTATTGGCCGGCCGGCGCGGGGACGCGGTAGTCGGGTCTTGAATGCACGGGGTCGAAGTGAAGCACGAAGACCAGCCCGCCGCGCTCGAAGGCCAGCACCTTGTGTGTCTCGTGGGCGTAGAGATGGTTGGCCCAGGGGGCCTGCATAAACCCGGATTGCCTGACCAGCGCCAGCATGGCCCGGTCGAAGGCCGCCAGCTGAGCGTATTTGAGATCCGGGTGGTCGGCCAAACCCCACTGCCGACGGGCGTAGCGGTAGGACCACTGGTTTGCGGCCCGGGGAAAATCGATCCACTCGGGGTGGCCGAATTCGTTGCCCATGAAATTGAGGTAGCCGTGCCCCGCCGTGGCCAGCGTCAGAAGCCGGATCATCTTGTGCAGGGCCATGGCCCGCTCGACGATGAAATCCGGATCGTCGCGGTGCATATGGTCGTACATGGCGGCGTCGGCCATGCGGAACATCAGGGTTTTGTCGCCCACCAGCGCCTGGTCGTGGCATTCGGCATAGCTGATGGATTTTTCCGCCGCACGCCGGTTGGTGAGTTCGTGCCAGAGGGTCCCCATGGACCAGGCCTCGTCGGGGGTGTCCTTGGTCAGGCGAATCCAGTAGTCGGGCACCCCCATGGCGAAACGGTAATCGAAACCCACTCCGCCCGCTTCCAGGGGTAGGGCCAGCCCCGGCAGACCGCTCATGTCTTCGGCGATCGTTACCGCCGCCGGCGCGCTGGCGTGGATAAGCTCGTTGGCCATCGCCAGGTAGGCCACGGCATCTTCGTCCAGGTTGGGGCCGAAATAGTCGCTATAGCTTCCGAAAGCACGCTCGAGTCCGTGGTCGAGGTAGAGCATGCTGGTGACGCCGTCGAAGCGAAATCCATCGAAGCGGTATTCCTCCAACCAGTACCGGCAGTTGGAAAGCAGAAATTCAAGCACGGGCGGCTTGGCATAGTCGAAACAGCGCGAGTCCCAGGCGTGGTGCCGCCCCCGCGGGCCGTCGTGAAAATACTGGTAGGGGGTGCCGTCGAAACGGCTCAGCCCCTCCACTTCGTTGGACACGCTGTGGGAATGGACCAGGTCCATAATGATGCGCAACCCCAGGCCGTGGGCGCCATCCACGAGATATTTGAGGTCTTCCGGGGTGCCGAAGCGGGAGGAGGCCGCGTAGAAGCTCGAGACCTGGTAGCCGAAAGATCCGTAGTAAGGGTGCTCCTGAACCGCCATCAACTGCACGGTGTTGTAGCCGCCCGCGGCAATGCGGGGCAGGACCCGGTCGGCAAATTCGCGGTAGCTGCCAATGCCCTCTTTTTCCTGGGCCATGCCCACATGGGCTTCGTAAATCAGGATCGGATCCGGCGGCGGGGCGAATGCCTCATGCTGCCAGGCGTAGGGCTGATCCGGGTGCCAGACCTGGGCATTGAAAATGAGGGTTTCCGGGTCCTGGACCACCCGACGGGCGTAGGCCGGAATGCGGTCGCCCGAACCGCCGGGCCAGTGGATGCGCAGCCGGTAGAGCATGGCATGGGCCAAACGGTCGGCCGGCAGCTCGATCTCCCAGACCCCATCACGGCCGATGGCGGGTTGCAGGCGCCACGGCGCCGCTTCCTCCCAGTGGTTGAATTCACCGATCAAATGGACGGCCGTGGCATTGGGGGCCCACTCCCGGAAACACCAACGATCCGGTGTGCGATGCAATCCGAAATACCGGTGGGCGCCGGACGCGCGGTCCAGCGATTCACCCGGGGCGGCCAGAGCGGATCGGCGTCGCTGCAGAATTCGCTGTCGGTTCTCCAGGTCTTGCCTGAAGGGTTGGAGCCAGGGATCGATCGCGAGCAATCGCTGGATGCGCTGCGTGCGGTTACGCTCTGAAGCTGTCATGGCGAGCATCCCGAAAGGGTTCGGAGGTTTGACCGTTCTCAGCCTTGGCCCTGCCCGGGTCCGTCGACGATCAGGGGGCGCTGGAGCATCTTCTCGTAGAGCTCGATATAATGGCGGGCCGTGACATCGTGGTTAAAGGTGGTCTGGCTTTCTTGCATGATGCGACGGATCTGGTGATCACGTGCGTCAGCGGGCCGGGCGTGGAAGGCCATGGCCTGGTCGATCGCCCAGAATAGACCCTGGCTGTCGTAGATTTCGAACAGGAAGCCGTTGCCGCTATTTTTCTCGATGGAAAGATGGGTCACCGTGTCGTGGATGCCGCCGGTGTCGTGGGCCACGGGCAGCGAGCCGTAGAGAGGGCCGATCATCTGAGGCAGCCCGCAAGGCTCGAACGAGGATGGCATCAGGATGAAATCCGAGGCAGCATAGGCCTGGCGCGAAAGGTTTTCCTCGAAGTCGCAGACCGCCACCCGGTCGTAGATCCCGTGGAAGGAGACGATCTTCTGGAAAACGGGTTTGAATTTGCCGTTGGCCACGAAAACGATCTGAAGACGCCGGTCCCAATATTTGGCGACCGCGCGATAGAGGATTTCGGCCAGCAACTGACAGCCTTTTTGGATCGGATCGAGGCGGTGGGGCCAGAAGAACAGCGGGGCCCGGTCGTCCGCCAGGAGCCCAAGGGTGGTCTGGAGGTGACGTTTGTTGGCCTGCTTGCCGGAAGCATGATCCTCCATACCGTAGGTCTGCACCAGCGCCTCGTCGCGCCACGGCTGATAGGAGGGATCCGGGGCGTTGAGGATGCCCGTAGCGCATTCGGCCCAGTATTTGTTGGAAAGCTCCTGCCGCAGGGGCGGCTCCACGAAGCCGTGGCGTCCCTCCACGATTTCGGCAAGAAAGGTCGGACTGACCGTGTTGACGAAGTGCGCGGCGAAAACCCCGCTGACCAGGAAGTCCACCGGGTTGGCGTTGCGGGTTTCCTCGTATTCGACCGCCATATGCTGGTAATAGAGGTGCTGCCAGAAATAGGCCGCGTCGATGCCGCGGTCCTCGATGTAATCGAGCAGCGCCCGGACCGTGTGGATGTTGTGAATCGTAAACAGGCAGGGAATGCCCATTTGTCGGGCGGCCGCCGGAATCAGCCCGGTCATCCAGTCGTTGCAGTGAATCAGATCGGGACGCACATGCGGAAGAATGTTGTTGATGATCTCGCGCTGAAAGGCCAGGGCCGCCTTGATGTTGTCGGTCTCGTAGTCGGAATAGACCGTGTCGAGGTAGAAAAACGCCCGGTCTTCGGCCAGGTGGATGCGCTCGTCGGGCATCTTGTCCCGAATGCGGTGAAATTCTTTCCGGAGCAGCGGTGACATGTGCGCCGAAAAAATTTCGCGGTAATCCGGCATGGCCACATGCACGTCAGCGCCCTGGTCGAAAAGGGCCCGGATCAGGGCGGCGGACACATCCGCCAGCCCGCCGGCTTTGGCGGCCAGGTGGTTGGTCATGTTGCCCATGCCCTCCGGCAGGTGGGTCACTTCCGGTGTCACCACCAGGACGGTTGGATTTTTTTCGACGGCGGCCATGAGCGTCCCCCCGAAGGATGTTTAGGGCGATATGGGTCTACGGTTCAACCCCGCCCGGCGAATTACGACCAGGCAATCAGACCCGGCGAATAGCGGGTCCAGATATCGCCCCGGGGTGTCACCCGGGCCGTAAACCCATAGCGTCCGGCCGTGTCGCAGGGCAGTTGGCAGCTGTATAGGTAGCGTCCCGCGCTGAGCGTTTCCGTCACCGTCATTTTCTGATGATAGGTGACATCCAGCCGGTCGACGGAACGGGGGTGGCCGTAGCACAGTTCCACTTCGACCTCCTCGGGCTTGATGTCGCCCAGTTTGACCATCACGGTGATGTCGATCCGGTCGCCCACCCGAAGCGGGCGTTCGGCCTGGGTGACCGGGAAATCGATGACGATTTTGGGCCATAATTTCCGCAGGTGCGCGCTGTCCTGGCTCATGCGCGACGCCTTGGCGGCATCATCGGCGAGCAGGTGGTGATAGTTTTCGGCCGCCGCCCGGTAAAAGAATTGATTGTAATCGTTGACCATGCGCTGGGCGCTGAAGTCCTGCATGGCCATCTTCATCGAGGCTTTCATCATTTTTAGCCAGCGCAGTGGCAGACCGCCGCTCTCACGCTCGTAGAAACAGGGGATGACCTCGTTTTCAAGCGCGTTGTAGAGCGCCTGGGCCTCGATGCGGTCCTGGTATTCGTAGTCCTCGAACTCCTCCCCCCGGCCGATGCGCCAGCCGTTGTCGGCACTGTAGCCTTCGCACCACCAGCCGTCGAGGACACTGAGGTTGAGCACCCCGTTGACGGCCGCTTTCATGCCCGAGGTCCCGCAGGCCTCAAACGGGCGGCGCGGGTTGTTGAGCCACACATCGGCTCCCTGGAGCAGCCGGCGGGCCAGATGCATGTCGTAGTCCTCGACGAAAATGAAGCGGTGCCGAATGTCGGCCTTGCGGCCAAATTCCACCAGGCGCTTGATGAGCGCCTTGCCTTCATCATCCTGGGGATGGGCCTTGCCGGCGAAGATAAACTGGACCGGCCGCTCGGGGTGGTTGATCATGGCTTCCAGGCGCTCCGGGTCTTTCAGCAGCAGATCGGCCCGTTTGTAGGTGGCAAAACGGCGCGCAAAGGCGACGGTCAGGATATCCTGATCGAGGACGTTTTCCACCGCTTTCATGACACTCACGGGGGCGTTGCGCCGACGGTACTGCTGCGCCATCCGGCGCCGGCAGGTGCGGACCAGGCGGGCCCGGCTGGTTTCGTGAGCGCGCCACAGCTCTTCGTCGTAGATGTCGTCCAGCCGCTGGCTGGCGCTGGGCTGGCGGTTGGCCAGATGCCAGTCGGGCCCGATATAGCGCTCGAAAAGCAGCGCGTTTTCGGTCGACGTCCAGGTGGCGATATGCACCCCGTTGGTCACATGGGTGATCGGCACCTCGTCTTCGTTGATCCCCGGCCAGAGATGGTGCCACATGCGGCGGGCGACCCTGCCATGCAACGCGCTCACCCCGTTGCAGAAGGCCGACATGCGCTTGCCCAGGACGAACATGGACAGCGGCGCATCCGGAGCCCCGCCCCTGGGTTGCCCCCAGGCCAGGATGGACGCCAGTTGGGTTCCCAGGCCTTCGGCGAACGGTTCGAGACAGGGGCCCACCAGATCCACCGGAAAGTCGTCGTGGCCCGCGGCCACCGGGGTGTGGGTGGTGAACACGGTGGTTCGGGGGACGATTTCCAACGCCGTTTTAAGATCGATGCCGTGGGTGGCCACCATGTGATGCAGCCGTTCCAGGCTGGCGAAAGCGGAGTGGCCCTCGTTCATGTGCACCACCCAGGGCACCCGGCCGAGGGCCTTTAGCGCCCGCATGCCGCCGATGCCCAGCACCAGCTCCTGGGTCAGGCGCTGTTGGCTGCCGCCCGAATAGAGCCGGGCGGTGATGTCGCGGAGTTCCGGAGGGTTTTCACGGACATTCGTGTCCAGCAGGTAGAGGGGGATCGCCCCCACCGCAATGACCCACACCATGGCGTGAATCGGCCCCTCGGGGCCTTGCACGGTGATCATGATCTCCTCGCCGGAAGCATTCCGGGCCCGCTTCAGCGGCAGCATGTAGATGTCGTTCTCGGGATAGGCTTCCTGCTGCTGGCCGTCGTCGTTCAGGAACTGGCGGAAATACCCCTGGCGGTAGAAAAGCCCGACGCCCACCAGCGGCAGGTTGTGATCCGAGGCGGCTTTGAGATGGTCCCCCGCCAGGATGCCCAGCCCGCCCGAATAAAGCGGTACACTTTCGTGCAGACCGAATTCCATCGAAAAGTAGGCAATGGTCGCCTCGGCCGTGTAAGGGGGTTCATAGGTCGGTGGATGCGCCACCTGGCGCTCGAAATTTTCACGGACGCGCGCCATGTGTGCCAGAAAACTGGTGTCGCGGGCCAATTCTTCGAGGCGCTTCTGATGAACGCGGGTGGAGAAAAGGATCGGATTGCCGTCGCATTCGTTCCACAGGCTCGGGTTGACGCGGCGGAACAGCTCGAGGGCATCCCGCTGCCAGCACCACCACATGTTGCGTATCAGGGTTTCCATAAAGGCCAGCGGTTCGGGAATGAAGGGGAAAACCTGAAAGGTTTGGATATTGCGCATGCAACCGTCTCCGTTTGTTCGCTTGTTATATTACCCCTGCGCCGGCTGCCCGGTCGTCGGCGGGTTGGGCCACCACACGGGGTGTTGCAATGAATAATAACCGTCGGGCGGGCGTTGGCAATCTTTTCTTGCGCCGCCGGATCTTTCCAACCGCGCAGATGCCCATCCGGGTCGGGGGTGCCCCGCTCGCCGCCCGGTCGGTGTTCTCAAAGCGTCAGGTCTTCGTTCAGCCGGCTGCCGGCCGCGATCACTTTCTGGCCCGGACCGGCGTTGGTCAGGCAGACCGCGCCCGAGACGGTCACGTCCCTTTCGAATCGAATGTCGCCCCTGACGATCAGTTCTTGGCAGGCCCGCATCGACGGCACCCCTGCGGGAAAACGCGCCTCGAACTGATCGATGCGACCGTAGAATTCTGGATCCAGGTTCACCAACGGCTCTTCGACCGGCTTGTCGGGGTCCCTCGCCAGCATATACTGGTCGTCGAGTTGGAAACAGTCGGAACGCACCACCAGCAGATCGTTGCATTTTTTTACCGGGAAAAAACGGGTGCGCGGCACGAGCACGGCGCGGGCGTCCTCGAAGAGCGCGATGGCCGCGCCCATGGCGGTTTCGAGCTGCATGACCGGCGGGCTGCCGGGATCACGCGGGTCGAGGGTCTTGGGATTGACGATCAAGGGCAGTGGGATCACGCCCCTGGCGGCGATCAGGCGTTTCAGCTGACGGAGATCGACCCACAGGTTGTTGGTGTTGAAAAAGGCATAGCGCGCGATGTCGCGGCCGTCGCTGTCCGGGGGAAACTGGGCCGATTCCCTCAGGATCAGCCCGCCGCCGGTGCGGACGGCCAGGTGGCCGCCCTTGGCGTCGGCCGGGGTGCGGCGGGCCACCTCCATCATGAACGGGATGTCATTGGCGGCCATGTATCCCAGAATCGCCGGATCCAGCGTGGCGCCCAGGTTGTCGGAATTGCAGATCAGTGCGTAGCGGCAGCCCTCCGCGATCAGGCGGTCCAGGGTCCCGGAGGTTTGGATGGCCGTATAGATGTCACCATGGCCCGGCGGATTCCACTCCAGGGCCGGCGCCTGTGGCCACTCGGCCGGTTGGCGATCGGTCTTGAGTATTTTCGGAAATTTATTCTGGATAAACGTCAGGGGCGGCCGGTCATGGGGAATCGACGCCAGGGCATCCAGCGTGGCGTCGTGGGTGTTGAAGCTGTTCATGAAAACCTGCCGGATGCCGCCATTTTCGGCCTGACGCATGATGATCTCGAGAAACGTCATCCGGTCCCGAACCGGCAGAAGCGATTTGGGGCCCTGCAGGCCCATGCTGGTGCCCAGGCCGCCATTGAGCGTAATCCGCACGGCTGCCGGCAGGGTGCGCTCGCCGTCCTGGCAGTAGCGTGTCAGATCGGCGGCCGCCACCACCTCATGCTCGGCGGGGGGGCGAATGTCACCGTCGTGGATGATGCCGGTGGCCCCGTCGACCACCTGGCAAAAATAGCCTTTAAACGTCTCGATCACCATTTCATCCAGGCCTTCGGCCTTCATTTTGGCTTCGAATTGCTCCAGATAAGGATACCGGTCCGACATGGAGAACTCCCGATTCAGTGGATGGGCAGGTCGTTTGCGGACTGCGCTCAGGCGCAGAGGGTTTTCGGTCCCGAGGCGCTTCTAGTAACGGGCATCTTGTCAGGCTCCGGGCGCCTGCCCCCGGTGCCTGATGGGACGGCTAGACGGGCTCGATCCAGCCCATGGGGTCTTCGCTTTTTCCGTATTGGACGGCGGTGATGGCATCGAAGAGCTTTTGGGCCACAGGGCCCACCCGGCCCTCGCCGACCTGCAGGATCTTCTCGCCGAAGCAGAGCTCGCCGACAGGCGAGATCACGGCCGCCGTCCCCGACCCGAAAATTTCCTGCAGGTGGCCGGCGGCATGGGCCCGCATGACGTCGTCGATGGTGATATGCTGTTCCGCGACCGGCATCCCCCAGCTTGCCGCGAGCGCCAGGACCGAATCCCGGGTAATACCCGGCAGAATGCTGCCGTTCAGGGCCGGGGTGATCAGTTTATCGTCGATCACGAAGAAGATGTTCATCGAACCGACTTCCTCGATGTATTTCTGCTCGACGCCGTCCAGCCACAGGACCTGGGTGTAGCCGGCCTGCTGGGCCTTGTCTCCAGCCAGGAGACTGGCGGCATAATTGCCCAGGGTTTTGGCCTCGCCGACCCCGCCGCGCACAGCGCGCACATGCTCCCGGGTGACCATGATTTTGACCGGATTGAAACCCTCGGCGTAATAGGCACCCACCGGCGAGAGAATGATGAAGAAGCGATAGGTGTGCGAGGCTCTCACCCCCAGATAGGGGTCCATCGCCAGAATGGTCGGGCGGATGTAGAGCGAGGTTTCCGGTGCCGCCGGCACCCAGTCGCCCTCCACCCGCAGGAGGGTCTTGAGGGCTTCGAGCATGAACGTCTCGTCGAACACGGGGATGCACAGCAGGCGGCAGGAGTTGTTCAGGCGCTTCATGTTTTCCTGCGGGCGAAAAAGCTGGATGCCCCCGCCGGGCGTGCGATAGGCTTTGAGGCCTTCGAAGACGCCCTGCCCGTAATGGAGAACCATGGTGGATGGATCCATCGCCAGCGGACCGTAGGGTTCGATGCGCGGGTTATGCCAGCCCCGCTCGGGATCATAGTCCATGTTGAACATGTGATCCGTGAAGATGGTACCGAATCCCAGCTGGCTGTCATCCGGTTTGGGTTTAAGGGTAGCGGCCTTGGTTATGGCGATATCCATAACGTCCTCCTGTACGGTTTTTGGGGGTCTGACCCCCTTGGGTCATGAGCGGGATCAAGGCCTCGCGATTCGGGGCCGCCATTGACGTTCGCGTCGACCCGGCGGTCATCATCGATTCGTTGGAAACTAAATTTCATAGCACGCTGGGTGCGTAAATCAAGCCCAATCCGGCCCGGGTCCGGAAATTGGTACGGGAGGCGTTTGACTTGGAAGGGGTTTCCGGCTAAGGAAGGGGCTCCCTAATTCCGGGTGATCCGCACCGAGGGATCCGGGGAAATATATCTGGAGGATTGGAAAACCCGATGACCGACAACGACCCCAAAGACGCCATGGCCCAGATCAGCCCCCAGCGCGTGGGTTTGAAGAGCCAGTTCAAATTCAAATGCCATCCGGAAGTCGCCTGCTTCACCAAATGCTGCCGGGGCATCAACATCACCCTGACCCCTTACGACATTATCCGCCTGAAAAACCGTCTGGGGCTGACGTCCGAAGAGTTTCTGGCGATTTACACCGAGCCCCACATCATGGAGAAAACCGATCTGCCGATCGTAACCCTCAAATTGCTCGAAGACGAGGAGCGGTCCTGCCCCTTTGTGCGCGAAGACGGCTGCATCGTTTACGAGGACCGCCCCACCACCTGCCGCTACTACCCTCTGGGCGTGGCCTCGCTGATGCACAAGGAGGATGCCGACGACGAGGGCTTTTATTTCTTTGTCGATGAGCCCCATTGCAAGGGATTTGAGGAAGAACAGGAATGGACGGTAGCCGAATGGCGCCAGGATCAGGGGGTTGACCGCCACGATGCGATCAACGCCGAATGGACCGATCTGGTGGTGCGCAAGCGCTCTTTCCCGCCCAACATCAAACTCACCGACCAGAGCAAACAGATGTTCTTCCTGTCGAGCTACAACCTGGACAAGTTTCGGAATTTCGTTTTCGAGAGCTCGTTTCTGGAGCGCTACGACATCGATGCGGAAACGCTGGAAAAGATCAAGAACGACGAGGTCGCGCTGCTCAAATTCGGCATGCGCTGGCTGAAGTTCATCCTGTTCAAACAGGGCGAGTTCAAACTGAAAGCCGCCGACGGGGGTGCTTGACGCCACGGCGTGCCCTGTCAGGCGAATGCCCACATCCCGGCGGCCATTCTCATTCGGTTTCACCCCGTGAGCCGTTCAACGGCACGCACGGCGGCATAAGCACTGGCGAGCGCCAGGCCGCTGCCGCACTTTTCCCGCACCCAGTCCTGGTGGGCCAGTATCGATCCGGCCGCAAACAGGCGGGGCATTACCCTCCGGCCTTCGAAATCCACCGGGCGAAAACAGTCGTCCACGGCCAGGCCGGCGCGATTGATGGCATGCCCGGCGCGATGCAACAGGTCCTTTTGATGCCAGCGCTCGCGGCGGCTGGGCTGGTGGACCGGAAGGTCGAAGAGGGGTTCACGGATCGCCGTGCGCTCCGCGTGCAGTCCCCTTCCAAAGAAGCGTCCAGTGGCCAGGATGACCGCCCTGGCTTGGACCCGGAATTCGTCCGTCGCGGAGCCGATGCGGAGATGGAAGCCTTGGCGACCCTGGTATTCGACCGCGGTAACGCGATGCTGGTACCAGGCCCGGACGCCGATTCGCGGCAATTGGCTTTCGAAGGTTTCGCGTAATCGCAGCCCGGGAACGCTGGGCAGCATGGTCGGGATTTCAAACAAGGGCCGCCCGATGATCTGCTGCATGGCCGCGAAATTGGCGCGATGGCGATGGATTCCGACGACGGCTGGAAGACCGACGGCCCGGACGCCTTTGACATGCGAACGGATGTCGGCCGCCAGCCGGCGGCAGCGATCGCGGTTTTCCAGGTAGCGCCCGAGGCGTTCCGGCTGAATTTCACCCTGCATGCCGTGCACCGGCAACCGCCGCGCATGTAGGCCGGGCCAGTCGGGTCCCAGGGTGGCGGCGATCTGCCGCGCACTGAAGCCCTTGAGAAACGCAAAATCAACCAACAGGCAGGGCGGGCGCCGCGACAGCACTTCGTCAGCGGCCGCCATCGTGTGCGGAACGGCATAGGTGGTCTTCACCGTGCCCACTGCCGTGACGACCTGCCGGTTGCGTTGCGGATGCCGGACATAGGGCTGGCCGGCATCGGCCAGAAATTGCAGACACTGATCCCAGGCCGCGCGCATATGCCGGTTGCTCAAGCGGGCATAGGGATGCGCGTCGGTTTCACGCCGCAGCCGGGCGAGTCCGGTCCAGGGGTCGGCGAGCACCCGGCCGGCGTCGGCCGGATAGACCCCCAGAAGGTCCAGCAGGCCGCTGGCAAAGGGAATCGTACTGGAAAGCCCCACCTGAACCGTGTCGATGCCCCGGCGGGCGGCGAACAGGCTGGCGGCCATGCCCGCCATGCCCGCGCCAATGACCAGCAGCCGGCAGCTGATGTCACGCGGTGGGTCCATGGTGCTCTTTTCCGGGGCGGTGGCGGCCGCCGGAATCGTTTTTGGTTGCGGTCTCCACCAGTTCCAGACCAAACAGGCCGCAGTGCGTGGCTTCCAGAAGTTCGGCCTGCGCCAGCGAGACATCCCAGAGCAGCGGCTCCTGCCCCCGCCAGCGCTCCCTCAAAAAAGCCTGCAACTCGGCGATGCCGCGATCGCTCTGCCACACCCCCCGGTCATAGAGATACGCCGCGACGCGCTGGCTGCAGAAGGTGCCCTGGCAGGGGCCTTTGCCGATACGGCTGCGCAACCCCAGCGCCCGGAGCCCGGGCGGGTTTTCATGGCCCGCTGCGGCTTGAACCAGATCGTCGACCACGGCCTGCGAAACCATCTCACATTCGCACAGCAGCAGGTCGTCGGGTCGTCCCCGCGCCATCCAGGTTCGGGGCGCAAGTCCCGGTTCGGTCCAGCGGGCCGCCGCCATATCGGGCAAGGGTTCGCTGCGGGTGCGGCAGGGGGCGTCGACGCCGATGCGGCGGCCGACCAGATCGGCCGTCTTTTCGGCCATGAGACGATAAGTGGTCAGTTTGCCGCCGGTGATCGTCAGCAGGTTGGCGATCCTGTTTTTTTCGTCCTGACCGTGATCGATCAAGGCAAACCCCCGGCTGACGCGGCGATCGTCGCGGGCGTCCTCGCAACTGACCAGGGGGCGCACACCGCAATAGGCGCGGATGTAGCGGGTGGCGGCCAGCACGGGCACCATGGCCGCGCCCTCTTCGATGATGCGGTCCACCTCGTGGATTTCGGGCGTGACGGCGTCGGGTGAGACACTGCGTTCCGAGGTGGTCCCCAGTATCGAAACGGTGCCCCCGGGAACCAGAATATCGCCGTCCGTAGGCGGACGCAGGCGGTTGATCACGCGGCGCGCGATGCGCTCGCCGGTCACCAGGAGACTGCCCTTGGAATAGACCATGGGGATGCTGGACCCGGCCAGACCGGCGACCGCGGCAGCCCAGGCCCCAGCCGCGTTGACCACCATTTCGGCTTCGATGGTCTTGCTTTGGCCGGTGGCGACATTTTTCAGCCGCACCGCGCCGATGCGGTGGCCGTCGAGGCGGAAGCCGACGACGGCGGTGTGCCGCAGCAGTTTCGCCCCCAGCGTTTCGGCATGGGCCATGTTGTCCAGCGCCAATTTGAAGGGGTCGATGGCGGCATCGGCCACCCGGTAGGCGGCAATCAATCGCTTGCTGAGGGACGGCTCCATCTCGCGGGCGTCGCGAACGTCGAGGGCCCGCGTCGCAATGCCGCTGCGGGCGCACGTTTCGGGAAAATCGGCGATATGGTTCTCATCGTCGCCCTGAACGGCCACGAACAGGCCGCCGGTATCCTCGATGCAGTGCGGGGCCAGGGTTTTCAGCCGCTCACCCTCGACCCGGCACTCGGCGGCGGCGCCGGGGTCCGAGGCGGCATAGCGGGCGCCGCTGTGGAGCAGACCGTGGTTGCCCCCGGAGGCGCCGGCGTTGATGTCCGCCTTTTCCACGACGATGCATTCGACCCCACGGAGGGCCAAATCGCGTGCCAGGCCGGTGCCGGTCACCCCTCCGCCGATAATGAGCACCCTGGTTTTCATGAGCTATCCCCCCGGGCCTGAGGTCCCGATTGAAATGATGATCAACAATGGAGGATTCATGCCGCCAATTTTCACTTGCGAAAAAAAAATGACGATGATACGGTGCAGAATGCCTCAATAAGAAAAGCTGCTTGGGTTAATTTCGTTATTTACCTATCATAAATCGCGATACTTGTCATAATAATTTTCATTTATCAACATATTTGGCGGCAACTTTTCTTTTTTGAAAAATAAGGGTGTATCCCCCATCGAAAGTGGCGCAGGATGGTGCACAGCCCATCGGAAAATCGCAGCCGGACGTGCGAGGATCGGTACGTCGCTCCGAGCGGAGCCAGGACCGGCCCGGTGCGTGATCGGCGTGAAAAAATCAAGCAACGGGTCAATGCCAAGGGGTTCGTCACCATCGAGCACCTGGCCGGCGAATTCGGGGTCACGCCCCAGACCATCCGGCGCGACATCAACCTGCTCAGCCGGGAAGGCAGTATTCATCGCTATCACGGCGGGGCGGGGGTCCCCCCCAGCACCGAGAACGTGGCTTATACGCAGCGCAAGGTGCTGTGCCTGGAGGAGAAACAGCAAATTGCCCGGATGGTGGCGGCCCAGATACCCGACCACGCCTCCCTGTTCATCAACATCGGCACGACCACCGAGGAAATTGCGCGGTGCCTCTGCGACCACGACCGGCTGCGGGTCATCACCAACAGCCTCAACGTGGCGGCGATTCTGGCCGGCAACGACAATTTCGAAGTGATCGTGGCCGGTGGGCTGGTCCGGCCCCGGGACGGGGGCATCGTCGGCCCGCTGACCATCGATTTTATCCAGCAATTCAGGGTTGATTTCGGTATCATCGGCATCAGCGGCATCGACCTGGACGGTACCCTGCTGGATTTCGACTACCGCGAAGTCCGTGCGGCGCGCGCCATCATCGACAATTCACGCAAAGTTTTTCTGGCGGCGGATCATTC
>CAYMAR010000012.1:3697-9974 GCA_964388465.1 uncultured Desulfobacteraceae bacterium | reverse complement strand
GCACGGACGTATCCCCCCCACGCGGGTGGGCTCCGGGAGATGGCACATGGATCTGGTGCTCGAGAAGATTGACAAGGTTGTCGGCGGTGAAATGCATCTGTCAGGCATCGACCTTGAATTCCCGTCGGGTTCCCGCAATGTGCTTTTGGGGCGCACGCTCGCCGGAAAAACATCGCTGTTGCGCATCATGGCGGGCCTGGACAAGCCCACCCGGGGGCGCATTCTCATCGATGGGCGTGACGTCACCGGCGTTTCGGTGCGCAAGCGCAGCGTGGCGATGGTTTATCAGCTGTTTATCAATTATCCCTCTCTGACCGTCTACGAGAACATTGCCTCGCCGTTGAAAACCAGCGGCATGGCCAAACCCGAGATCGATCGCCAGGTGCGCGAAATCGCCGAAATGCTGCGGATCGACGATCTTTTGGATCGCCTGCCGGCCGAACTCTCGGGCGGTCAGCAGCAACGCACCGCGATTGCCAGGGCCATGGTCAAGAATGCCGAACTGCTGCTGATGGATGAGCCCCTGGTCAATCTGGACTACAAACTGCGTGAAGAGCTGCGGGTCGAGCTCCAGGACATTTTCTCCCAGCGCAAGGCCATCGTCGTCTACACCACCACCGAACCGACCGAGGCCCTGATGCTGGGCGGCAATATCACCGTCCTGGACGAGGGGCGTATTCTGCAGAGCGGGGCCACCCACTCGGCCTACCGCCATCCGGCCACCGTCAAAGTGGCCGAGGTCTTCAGCGACCCGCCGATCAATTTTCTGCGGGGGCAAATCAAAGGCGACCGCGTGCTTATCGGGGAGGGCATTCAGGCCCCGCTGAATGGCGAGATGCGCAGCCTTGCGGAGGGTGAATACACCTTCGGTATCCGTTCGAATCATTTCTTCCTCTCGCCCACCGGTGAAAGCGATACCGCCATCCAAGCCCGTGTGGAACTGGCCGAGATCAACGGTTCGGAAACCTTTATTCACTTCCACCACGGCGATGCTCGCCTGGTGGCCCAGGAAGACGGGATTTATCCCCATCGGATCGGTTCGGCCGTCACCCTCTATGTCAACCCGCGCTGTCTATTCGTCTTCGATTTGAAGGGCAACCTGGTGGCCGCCCCCGCCTTTGACAGCATGCAAGAACGGTCCGTCTAGGAAACCGCCATGGCGCGCATCGCACTCGACGCAATTGCCCACAGTTATCGCCCCAAACCGGCGAGCGAAGCCGACTTTGCCCTGAAGCGCATCCACCACATGTGGGATGACGGCGGTGCCTATGCCCTGCTGGGACCGTCGGGATGCGGGAAAACCACCCTGCTGAATATTATTTCCGGGCTGTTGACCCCCACGCGCGGCAAGGTTCGGTACGACGATCGGGACGTCACGGATTTGCCCCCGGAAAAACGCAATATCGCCCAGGTCTTCCAGTTCCCGGTGCTCTACGATACCATGACGGTTTTCGACAACCTGGCGTTCCCCCTGCGAAACCGGGGTCATGAGAGCCGTGACATCGACCGCCGTGTCCGCGAGGTGGCCGATATTCTCGACCTAACGCCCTACCTGAACAAGCGGGCCGCGGGGCTGGCGGCCGATGCCAAGCAGAAAATATCCCTGGGCCGGGGGCTGGTGCGAAGCGATGTCGCCGCCATTTTATTCGATGAACCGCTGACGGTCATCGACCCGCATCTCAAATGGAGCCTGAGGCGCAAACTCAAGGATATCCACGAACAGCTGAAACTGACCTTTATCTACGTGACCCACGACCAGGTGGAAGCGCTCACGTTCGCGGACAAGGTGGTGGTCATGTACGAAGGCGAAATCGTGCAGATCGGCTCGCCCCAGGATCTTTTTGAAAATCCGGAGCACACCTTCGTCGGGTATTTCATCGGAAGCCCCGGCATGAATTTTATCGACTGCACACTCGAAGGCGACGTGGCGCGCTGCGACGGCGCCCGCATCCGGCTCGACGGTGCCGTGGCGGCCAAGGGGCGCGGCGCCAAAGGCAAACTGGAGCTCGGCATTCGGCCGATGCATCTCAAATTGTCGGGCGAGGCGGTTGAAGGCAGTGTGCCGGCCACCATCAGGGGGGTTGAAGACCAGGGGGCCTGCCGGATCGTCAAGGTGGCGCTGGCAGGCAAGACCCTGCGGGCCCGGCTGCCCGAAGGCGCATCCATCCCCGAAGGACCGGCCTGGCTCGTTTTTCCCCCGGAATGGACCCGCCTGTTCGCCGACGGGCGGCTGGTGAAATAGTGCCCACCCGGGAAAGGTAGATTTTGTTTCAGGCCAAGGCCGCAGCGATTTTGAAACCACAGGCGTAGTGGCGCTACGTCGAGGATTTCAAAAGAGCGAGAACGCCGGCCTGGGCCGAAAGATGCCTTTTAAGGATGTGCACTAAGCGGTAAGGAGCGGCTATGGACAAATGGGAAGACAACAAGGCCTGGCTTCTGGTGCTGCCGGCCTTTATCATCGTCGCCTTCAGCGGCATCATCCCGCTCATGACCGTGGTCAACTACTCCCTCCAGGACATCTTCGGTCCGGGCCAGGCGGTTTTTGTCGGCACCGAGTGGTTTAAAGAGATGTTGAGCAACCACCGTCTGCATGACGCGCTCTGGCGTCAGTTCATCTTCTCGGGGCTCGTCCTGTTGATCGAGATTCCGCTGGGGATCATCATCGCCCTGGCCATGCCCAAGCGTGGCTGGGGGGTCTCGGCGTCCCTGGTGATTCTGGCGCTGCCCCTGGTCATTCCCTGGAATGTGATCGGTACCATTTGGATCATCTTCACCCGGCCGGACATCGGTTTATTCGGCGTGGGCATCAACAGCCTGGATTTGCTGGAGGTGCCCTTCGATCACACGGCCAAACCGCTGTATGCCTGGATCACGCTGCTGGCCATGGAGGTCTGGCACTGGACACCGCTGGTGGCCCTGCTGGCCTACGCCGGACTGCGGGCGATCCCGGAGGCCTATTATCAGGCCGCCAAAATCGACGGGGCCTCGCCGTGGGCCACATTCCTGTATATTCAATTGCCCAAAATGCGCGGTGTGCTGACCATCGCCGTCCTGCTGCGCTGGATGGACAGCTTCCTGATCTACGCCGAACCGTTTGCGCTCACCGGGGGAGGGCCCGGCAACACCACCACTTTTCTTTCGATCTATCTGGTCAAGCTTGCCACCATGCAGTTCGACCTCGGGCCGGCCGCGGCCTTTTCGATCATCTATTTTTTGATTGTGCTGCTCTTCAGTTTTGCATTCTACCAGGCCCTGCTGAACGTCGGTCGGGGGGACAAGGCATGAAAATCCAGAAGCGAACCATTGCCCTGTGTCTTTATTTCGGCATTTTGATCCTGCCGATCTATTGGATGCTCAACATGTCCCTGAGGACCAACGCGGACATTCTCGGCGATTTTGCGCTTTACCCGGCCGATATCACTTTTCAAAACTATGTGAAGATCTTCACCGACCCGACCTGGTATATGGCCTATATCAATGCGATCATCTATGTCAGCATGAACACCGTCATGTCGCTGGCCTTTGCCCTGCCGGCGGCCTATGCGTTTTCACGCTACAAATTCATCGGCGACGGGCAGATGTTCTTCTGGCTGCTGACCAACCGGATGGCGCCGCCCGCCGTCTTTCTGCTGCCCTATCTCCAGCTCTATTCGACCATCAACCTGATGGACACGCATATCGCCGTGGCGCTGGCCCATTGCCTCTTCAACGTGCCCCTGGCCGTCTGGATCCTGGAAGGCTTCATGTCCGGCATCCCCAAGGAAATCGACGAGACCGCTTTTATCGACGGGTACAGTTTCCCGCGCTTTTTTCTGACCATTTTCATCCCGCTGATTCGCGCCGGGGTCGGCGTGACCGCCTTTTTCTGTTTCATGTTCAGCTGGGTCGAACTGCTTTTCGCCCGCACCCTGACGATCACCGAGGCCAAACCGATCGTGGCCACCATGACCCGCACGATCTCGGCGACCGGTCTGGACTGGGGCCTGCTGGCCGCCGCCGGGGTGCTGACCATCGTTCCGGGCGGGCTGGTGATCTGGTTCGTGCGCAACCATCTGGCCAAAGGGTTTGCGCTGGGCCGCGTGTAAAAGGGGACAACGATGAGTTTCGAGTGGATGTACTGGACCAAGCCGACGGCCATTTTCTTCGCGACGATCTTCTTGATGCTCTGCGGCATGCTGGTCTGGGAACTGGTGTCCCCGACCATCGAGCGCCGCGGTTTCCTGATGATCCCGACGACCCGCGGGACGCGTTTCTTTCTGGGGCTTCTGGGAAGCGCCTATATCCACCTGGCCTGGCTGGGGCTCACCGATCTGATGCTGTGGTACGGAACGGCCCTTTCGGTGGTCTGGATCGTTGTCGTCATGCGCTATGGATAAGCAGGCCGACGCGCCGCAGGGACACGGTCGTTTATTTCCCACGGCCATCGCCGTCAGACCGATGTGGCCGGGGTTTATGGGCTTTATCACAAACGTGGTTCGTTTCTGTCGGTGATAGGGCTTTCAGTGACAACCACCTTTATCGGAGAGGAGGAGACGATGCGACAATTGACCCACCGACGGTATTGGTTGCGATCCATTCCCATCGGGATCGTTGCGCTGGTGTTTATCTTGGCCGGCAGTTTGGCATGGGCCTCGAGTCATGGCGCCCAAATGAAAGCGGCCCAGAAATGGGTCGACGAAGAGTTCCAGCCCTCGACCTTGAGCAAAGCCGAGCAGATGAAGGAGATGGAATGGTTCATCCAGGCCGCCCAACCCTTCAAGGGGATGAATATCAAGGTCGTGTCCGAGACCATCCCCACGCATGAATATGAAGCCAAGGTCCTGGCCAAAGCCTTCGAGGAGATCACCGGCATCAAAGTCTCCTTCGACCTGATCCAGGAAGGCGACGTGATCGAAAAGCTCCAGTCCCAATGGGCCTCGGGCGAGAACCTCTACGATGCCTACATCAACGACTCCGATCTCATCGGCACCCACATGCGCTACGGCCACGTGGTGCCGCTTACGGACTTCATGAAGGGCGAGGGCAAGGACGTCACCCTGCCGACCCTGGATGTGGACGACTTCATGGGCAAGTCCTTCACGACCGGGCCGGACGGCAAGCTCTACCAGCTGCCGGACCAGCAGTTCGCCAACCTCTACTGGTTCCGCTACGACTGGTTCAACCGGCCGGACTTCAAGAAGAAATTCAAGGAGATCTACGGCTACGAGCTGGGTGTACCGGTCAACTGGTCCGCCTACGAGGACATTGCCGAATTCTTCAGCGAGCATATCGGTGAAATTGACGGCAAGGCCATCTACGGCCACAACGACTACGGCAAAAAAGCGCCGGACCTGGGCTGGCGGTTTACGGACGCCTGGCTCTCCATGGCCGGCGCCGGTGACAAGGGCATTCCCAACGGCGTCCCGGTGGACGAATGGGGCATTCGGGTCGACGGCTGCCAGCCGGTGGGCGCCAGCGTGGAACGCGGCGGTGCGGCCAACGGCCCGGCCGCCAAGTACGCCCTGCGCAAATACATGGAGTGGCTGCGCAAGTACGCCCCCCCGGGCTCTCTGGGGATGGATTTCTACACCTATCTGCCGGTGCTGGCCAAGGGGCATGTGGCCCAGCAGATCTTCTGGTATACGGCCTTCACCTCGGACATGGTCAAGCCGGGCCCGACGGTCAACGAAGACGGCACCCCCAAATGGCGCATGGCCCCCTCCCCCCACGGCCCCTACTGGGAGGAAGGTATGAAACTGGGCTATCAGGACTGTGGTTCCTGGACCCTGATGAAAAGCACGCCGCTCGAGCGCCGCAAGGCGGCCTGGCTCTTCGCCCAGTTCTGCGTGGCCAAGACCACTTCGCTGAAAAAGACCCACGTGGGTCTCACCCCGATCCGCGACAGCGACATTCGACACGAATCCTTCACCGAGCGGGCCCCCAAGCTGGGTGGCCTCGTGGAGTTCTACCGCAGCCCGGCCCGCGTGGCTTGGACCCCCACGGGCACGAACGTGCCCGACTATCCCAAACTGGCCCAGCTCTGGTGGCAGAATATCGGTGAGGCCGTATCGGGCGAAGTCACGGTGGATCGTGCGATGGACAATCTGGCCCGGGAACAGGACCGCGTGCTACAGCGCATTCAGCGTGCCAATGTTCAGGGCGAGTGCGGTCCCAAACTCAACCCCAAGAAAGACCCGGAGTACTGGCTGAGTCAGCCCAGCTCGCCCAAGGCCAAAGTCGACGAAAAGCCCAAGGGTGAAACGGTCGACTATGACGGACTGATCCAGGCCTGGCGGGA
>CAYMAR010000012.1:0-3597 GCA_964388465.1 uncultured Desulfobacteraceae bacterium | reverse complement strand
AATGGCGGGATTGGCGGCCTGGACCTTGCGGGCGGTTTCAATGACGAAATCGATGCCTTGGCGGGTCATCTTGCCCAGCGGACGCCGGCAGCCGCCCGAGGGCAGGCCCAGGATGGACATCAGGGCCTTGATGGCCACCGGGTTGCGGAAACGGGCCGTGACAGGGCCGAAAGGCGTCTCCTCGGTGGTGCTGACCGTGACCAGGCCGAACAGCGGGCTGATGTCATGACACAGTGTTTCAGCGGCTTCTTTCTGGCTGTCGGCCAACAGCGCGACCAGCTGGGACATGGCCGCCGGGGCCACGTTGGACACCACCGAAATCACACCGGCGGCATCGATCGCGGCGTCCGTCATCATGTCCAGGGTCATGCCGTCGTCACCGGAGAGAATGGTGAAGTCCGGCCCGCAGCAGGTGCGGGTGCGCTTCATGTTCGCCAAGTTGCCCGTGGCCTCCTTGACCGTGGACACGTTGCGGAAGCGCCGGCTCAATAGGCCCAGATCCTCGGGCAGCAGTTGCGTGCCGGTACGGCCGGGAATGACGTAGGGAATGATTTGCAGATCCGGATACGCGGCGGCCACCGGTTCGATGTATTCACGCCTTATTTCCAGCGAGCTGGGACCATTATAATAGGGGTCCACCAGCAAAACGGCGTCGACGCCGACATCGGCGGCGTGGGCCGTGGCCTCCAGGGCTTCCCGGGTGTTGTTGCTGCCCGTGCCGGCAATACAAAGGCATTGGCCCTTGGTTTTGCCGGCCACCCGCTCCACGACTTGATTGTGTTCTTCCCAGGACAGGGAGGGGCTTTCACCGGTCGTACCGACGGCCAGCACACCGGTAATGCCGCCGGCGATCTGGAAGTCCACCAGGCGATCGAGGCCGTCGTCATCGACGGCCTCGCCGGCAAAGGGCGTGATAATGGCGGTGTAGCATCCTGTTTGCATGACGGCCTCCTGTTTGGGATGGTGAAACAACAAGTCGACAATTAGGTCTGAAGTTTACTCTGGTAGATAAAAGGTCGGGGATCTGTCAAGGAAAATCAAGCAATTCTGAAGATCTAGGCGCAAATAAACTTGACAGCCGCCGGCTGGCATAATACGAATCGGGGCTTTATCAATCAAACAACGAGCCGCCCGGAAATCACCGGGGATGCGAGAGGTCAGATCCATGAGTCAGTTCAAAAATGCGGATGAATACATTGCCGCCCATCGCAAAATGCTGGCCGGCAATCCTGATTGCGGGACCACCCATTACAATTTGGCCGTGGCCTTGATGGGCCAGAATAAAATCGAGGAGGCCGAACAAGAGTTGCTGGAAGCCATCGAATGCAGCCCCACGCTGGCCGAAGCCTATGTCCAGATGGGGGCGATCTGCCTCAAGCGCGGCGATCTGGAAGGCTGCCTGAACTGGAATAAGCGCGGCGTCAAGATGCGTCCGGGCTTCTCGGAGGGTCACGGCAATATCGGTTTCGTGCAGCTTCAGTTGGGGAACCTGGATGAAGGCATCAAATCCCTGGAGCGCGCCACGCATTTCAATTTTCGCTTCGTACAGGCCTATGCCACCCTGGCAAGTGCCTACCTGATGAAAGGCGAGGTCGACAAAAGCATCGCGGCCTGCGAGAGCGCCCTCAAGGTCGAGCCGGATTTTCCCATCGCGCACAACAACCTGGCGATCGCCTACATGGAAAAAGGCGAATTCCAGAAGGCCATCACGCACGCCGACCGGGCGGTCGAACTGGGCTACGAGGTGGCCCCGCAGATCATGGAAGAACTGGCCGAACACCGCTAGCGGCCGATGTCGCAATCCCCGCCATTGAAAATGCGTTTTGCGGTGGCCGGACGTGCGCAGGGCATCGACGCGGCGCACCCCGTCTGGGAGGAAGCCCTGCCGGTGTCGCTGCAACGGCCTCCGGCCGCAAGCCGTCAATCCCCCCCCGTCACCCATGGCGATTATTTCGAGGCTGTCCGGCATTACCTGCAACATGAGGGGGCCGGGCACCTCGATGCGGCCTTGGCCGCCGCGGTGCCGACATCCCCGCCCGCCGCCGCCGTGGATGTTATTCTCGAAAAGCACGGTGAATTCTATCATCCGGCCCGCATCCGGGTGGCAACTCCCGATAAAACCGTCACCCTGGCCCTCAATGTGGCGGTCACCCCGACGGGCATCATGTGCATGCAGAATGAAATCGATGCGTTGCGCCGGGTGGCCCCGCGGCTTCCGGAAGGCGCCCTGCCTCGGGTTTACGGGTGGCGCCAGGTCGAAACCCCCGGCGGGTTGGGGTTCGGTATGTATCTGGCCGATTGGTTCGCAGACCACCACGAATTCCATCTATCGATCGACCCCCGCGACGGCATCCAGAAAATGATCGTCTGGGACACCGACCGGGCGCCCTTTTTCCTCGATGCGGACCTCACGGCGGCGGTTTACCGCCAAACCGCCTATCTGCTTACGCGGGCCTACGACCCCACCGCCACCACCCAGATCTATCCCTGGCATCACGCCTCCGGTGACTTCATCGTGCAACCGCGGGGCGCCCGCGCGGATGTGAAACTCATCACCGTGCGCCAGTACGCTGCGACCCTCGGCACGGAGAACGCCTCCGGGCTGGATGCCGAATCGCGCCTGATGGCGGCCATGGTGTTTTTCGCCAACCTGACCCTGCGCAACCGCATCGACCGCCTGGACGGCACCGGCAAGCTGGCCTGGGCCGATGATGCGGCGGTGGCGGCCACCGTGGACGGGTTCCATCGGGCCCTGGATGCGACGTCTCTGCCGGATCTGCCCTCCCTTTTGCTCAGCTATGCGGTGGAGGACTGGGTCGCCCTTTTGGCCGCCGTCGGTGCGCCGTATCGGCTGATGGCCGACGAGCAGGCCCTGCTCGATCGGCATATCCCCGACCATGCCGCGTGCCTGCGGGCCGCCGTTCACGCGGCCTCGTGGTCATGAGCCCCCCTGTCGGTCATCCGAAACACAAGATAGAGTGTTTTCATTTTCGATTTTCACAACATCTTTGAATCTCGTCCGCCAAGGGGCCCGCGGGGCGCAACCGGCCTTTTTTATTGACAAGAATGGCTTTTAATTCTATACCAAACGACTTAATGGTCCGCCCAAATTTGCCCTTAGAATCCGGTCACAAATATACAACAAATCGATATTGAGAGGAGGTGAAGGCAACCGGCTTTTTAGGAGAAAGGAAATCGATTGCGATGAAGTCTGGGTAGTTTATTAATTTCTTAACTGGAGGTAAGACGATGGCAAAACATGCAACGCCTTTGTTGGACCAGCTTGAGTCCGGGCCTTGGCCAAGCTTTGTGTCCGACATGAAGCAGCAGGCCGAAGTTCGCGCCAAAAACGCGGAAAATATTGAATTCCAGATTCCGCAAGATGTGGTGGAAGACCTGCTGGGGATCCTGGAACTTTCTTTTGAAGACGGCACCACCCACTGGAAGCACGGCGGCATCGTGGGTGTGTTTGGATACGGCGGCGGGGTTATCGGCCGCTACTGCGACCAGCCCGATAATTTTCCGGGGGTGGCCCATTTCCACACCATGCGCGTGGCCCAGCCGGGCGGGAAATACTACACGGCCGACTACCTGCGC
>CAYMAR010000011.1:0-28705 GCA_964388465.1 uncultured Desulfobacteraceae bacterium | reverse complement strand
CCGTCGATAAAGGAGGAGGCAACGCGGCCCGCGCCGCTGACCACGGCCCGGCGCGGCCCGCGGCGAACCCCATGAACCTTTCGCCAACACCCGGCACGAACCCGGCGCACGATACCGACGGCCGGGCAACCGTCGACGGCCTCGAGGCGGGGACCGCCCGCCCGGCGCGCGGCACGATCGCCATTTTGGGCCTTCTGCTGGCCGCCGCCCTGGTGGCCGCCGCGGCGCTGGGTTATATCCGCCTGCCGCTCGAGGCCGTGCTGCGGATCATGGCCGCGCACCTGCTGGATCAGCCGGAATGGATCGCGCATTACGACCCGGTCTGGCCGGTGGTGGTCACCGAGGTCCGCCTGCCGCGTGTTCTGACCTCGGTCCTGGTCGGGGCCGGGCTGGCCCTGTCCGGGGTCGTCTTCCAGGGTCTCCTGTTAAATCCCCTGGCCGACCCCTACACGTTGGGGGTTTCGGCCGGGGCCGCCTTCGGCGCCAGCGTGGCCCTGCTGCTGAACATCAGCCTGCTGGGCGCCTTCTCCGTCCCGCTGTTCGCCTTCATCGGTGCCACGGCCACCCTGTTTCTCGTCATCTGGATTGCGGCCGACGGCAGCGGCCTGTCCTCCACCAACCTGATCCTCTCCGGCATCATCGTGGCGGCCATTCTTTCGGCGGGCCTGAGCTTTCTCAAGTATGTCGCCGACGAGCAGGTCAGCGTGATCATCTTCTGGCTCATGGGCAGCTTCGCGGCCCGCACCTGGGTCGACGTCGGCCTGGCGGCGGCGGCCGTCGGGCTGGGGCTGACCATCTGCACCTACTTCTCCCGGGATTTGAACCTGCTGGCGTTGGGGGAGCGGCCGGCGGCCTCCCTGGGGGTCGATTTCCAGCGGGTGACCCTGATTCTGCTGATCACGGTTTCGCTGGTGGCGGCCGTTTGCGTGGCCATTTCGGGCATCATCGGGTTCGTCGGGCTCCTGGTGCCGCACCTCATGCGCATGCTGGTGGGCGCGGACAACCGCACCCTGCTGCCGGCGTCACTCCTGGCCGGGGCCCTGCTGCTGCTGGCGGCCGACACCCTGACCCGGGCCGTTCTGCCCCAGGAAATCCCCATCGGGGTGCTGACCGCCCTCGTGGGCGGCCCGTTTTTCTGCTGGATCTTCCGTCAGCGCCAGAGGGAGCAGCGCTTGTGACCCCCGACGCGAACCTGTTCGAAATCGAGAATCTGCATTTCGGCTACCCGCAACGCCGGGTGCTGCAGGGGCTGGCGCTCAGCCTGGCCCCCGGCCGGTTCTACGGGCTGCTGGGCCCCAACGGTTGCGGCAAGACGACCCTGCTCGACCTCATGGCCGGTCTGCGCCAACCGGCCCGGGGGACGATCCGATTCAAAGGCCGGCGGCTGAACACCTATCCGCGGCGCGCGCTGGCGCGGGAAATGGCCATGGTACCCCAGGATTTTTATATCAGTTTTCCCTTTGCCGTACAGGACGTGGTCATGATGGGCCGCTATCCGCACCTGAAACGCTTTGCCCACCCCGGCGCCGAGGATCGCCGCCGGGTGGCGGCGGCCATGGCGGCCACCGACACGCGCCGCTTCGCCCTCCGGCCGGTGACGGCGCTGAGCGGAGGCGAGCGCCAGCGGGTCGTCTTCGCCCGGGCGCTGGCCCAGGATACCGGGGTGCTACTGCTCGACGAGGCCACGGCCAACCTCGATATCCGGCACACCCTGGACCTGCTCAACCGGGTTCGCGACAATGTCCGTGAGGGGCGACAGACGGTGATCGCGGTTTTCCAGGACGTCAATCTGGCCGCCATGTACTGCGACGAAATGCTCTTCATCAAGGACGGCCGTATCGCCGAGCAGGGGCCCACGGATGCGGTGATGCGGGCGGAGACGCTGCTGGCGATCTACGGCGTCGCGGGCCACATCCGGCCGCATGCGGCCGACGGGCGGCCCCAGGTGGATTTCAGACGATGACCCCGCATCGGCCTATCCTTTGGATCGGCCTGGTCGCCTGGATGGCGGCCGCCACTGCGGCAGCGCAGCCCGGGACGCGGTTGACGGACCAGGCCGGGCGCCGCCTGACGGTGGCCCGGCCGTTCGAGCGCATCATTTCGCTCTACGGCGCCCACACCGAAAACCTGTTCGCGCTGGGCGCAGGCGCGGCATTGATCGGTGTCGCGCGCCACGACGACTATCCGCCCGAGGCACAGCGGAAACCGGTATTCTCCTATCACGACGGCCTGGAGCGCTTCCTGGCGGCCGGGCCGGACCTGGTCCTGATCCGGCCCATGATCGACCGTGGCTACGCACCGCTCGTGCACGGTCTCCAAAAGCATGGCGTCACCGTCGTTTCCCTGCAGCCTGCCACGGTCGAGGCGATGTATGAATACTGGCGCGCGCTCGGTTTGTTGACCGGACGCCAGGCGCAGGCCGAGGCCCAGGTGGCCGCGTTTCGACAGGCCGTTCAGGCGTTCCGGGAACTGACCCGGGGGGTCCATGCGCGCCGGCGGGTGTATTTCGAGGCCATCCACAAGCGCATGAAGACCTTCATGCCCGGGTCGATGCCGATATTCGCCCTGGAGACGGCCGGCGGGATCAACATCGCCGCCGACGCCCGGCAGGTGCGGAACACCAACATCGCCTTTTACGGCAAGGAGCGGATCATGCGTCGCGGACCGGAGATCGACGTCTACCTGGCCCAGCGCGGCACCATGAACCCGGTGACGATCGCGCAGATCAGGGCCGAACCCGGATTCAGCGTCGTCGCGGCGGTCCGGAACGACCGCATCTGCATCGTGGACGAGGTTTTGGTGGCGCGCCCCACCCGGCGGTTACTGGCGGGAATCGACCAGATCGGTCGCTGCCTCTACCCTGATATTTTTGAAACCGAGGGGCAGCGCGTCCTCGACCGCGCGGGCCTGATCCGCAGCCCGGTCCGCGTCCCCGGACACAAAGCGAGAAGGAACACACCATGACCACCCAACCCGGCACCCTTTACGGCATCGGCGTGGGCCCCGGCGACCCGGACCTGCTGACCCTCAAGGCCGTCAACCTCCTCCAGCAGGTCGATATCGTCTTTACGGCGGCCTCCACCAAGAACGACTACAGCCTGGCGGTCAACATCGCCCGCGCGCACATCCCGGCCCGAACCGCCATCCGCGCCCTGGCCTTCCCGATGACCAAGGACCGCGCCGAGACCCGCCGGGCCTGGGAAGCCAACGCCCAGACGATCGCTGAAGCCACCGCCGGCGGCCGGCAGGCGGCCTTTCTGACCCTGGGCGACCCCCTGACCTTTTCCACCTTCGGCTACATTCTCAAATACATGCGGCGCCTCTTCCCCGACCATCCGGTGGTCACCGTGCCGGGGATCACCTCCTACCAGGCGTCGGCCGCCGCCCTGAACATCCCCCTGGTGGAAGGCGAACAGTCGCTCCTGGTACTCTCCGGGGCCAACGGCGGCGGCCGCCTGGACCGGCAGATCGTCCAGCCGGATACGGTCGTCTTCATGAAAGCCTACCGCAACGTCCCGGGCATCTGCACCGCCCTGGAGAACACCGGCATGCTGGACCACAGCGCCGGGGTGGTGCGCTGCTCGCAGCCCGAGCAGGAAATCGTGGACGACGTCAAGGCGCTCGCATCCCGCGCCCCCAACTACTGGACCCTGATTATCGCCCGCAAGACCGACCCCTATGCCCCGCCGGAAGACTAAGCCCCCCTACCGCGCCCTGATCGTGGCGCTGGCGTTGTCGGGGGTGATGCTGGGGATCGGAATCTATCCGCTGGCGGCCTTCGACGGGCCTACGGCCGGCCGCCGGCTCCTTGTGCCCCTGTTGCGCATGCTGGGTTTCATCCTGATCGGTCTGGCCGCCGGCCAGATCATCGAAACCCTGGGCTGGACCCGAAGACTGGCCGTTTTAGCCCGGCCCCTGTTTCATTTCAGCCGCCTGGGTGACCGTTGCGGGGCCGCCTTTACGGCCGCGTTTTTCTCGGGCGTCACGGCCAATGCCATGCTGGTGGAACACTACCGCGAGAAACGGATCTCGCGGATCCAGCTTTTTCTGACCAATTTCATCAACCAGCTGCCGGCCTTTTTTCTGCACCTGCCCACCACCTTTTTTATCGTCGTGCCCCTGACCAAGACGGCCGGCCTGCTCTATTTCCTGCTCACTTTTCTGGCGGCCGTGCTGCGTACGGCGCTCCTCGCCGCGGTGGGCCGGTTCTGTCTGCCGCCGCTGCCCGCGAACCCGCCCCCGGCCCCCAAAACGGAGGAGTCCCCGGCGGCGGAACTAACCGCATTGCGGACAATACTGCGCCGCAAGCTGCCGCGGCGCATGCTCAACATCGTCATCTACGTGATCCCCATCTACATCGCCGTTTTTCTCCTCAATCAATTGGGTCTGTTCGCCGTCACGCGCGAATGGCTGGCGCACTTCGTCGTCACGGCGGTGGTCCCGGTGGAGTCCTTGTCCGTGGTGATCCTGAGCTTCGTGGCCGAATTCACCTCCGGCTTTGCCGCGGCCGGGGCCCTTCTCGACGCCGGCGTGCTGACCGTCAAACAGACCGTGCTGGCCCTGCTGATCGGCAATATCCTGGCCTTCCCGATCCGGGCCCTGCGCCACCAGCTGCCGCACTACATGGGCATATTCCAACCCAAGATGGGGACCCAACTCCTGGTGCTGGGGCAGATCCTGCGGATTACCAGCCTGATCGCGGTCGGCAGCATCTACTTTCTGTTGGGCTGATGGCGCTTGACGCCGGAAGGGAAAATCGCTACAGTCTCTTCCATTCCAATGCGGGACGAATCCCGCCCAACCCGGTCGAAAACCAGGCTCATCAATCCTATCGCTGCGAAAATGCGCCACGGAGGCGCCCTCCACCGGAATCGTGGATGGCCTGCGTGGCGTTTATTTTTGCGAAGGAGGACGTTATGCGTGGAAGATTGGCTCTCGTTGGGTTTGTCGCCCTGACACTGGCATGGATCGCGTGCCCGGACGCCGAAGCCCATTTCGGGATGGTGATCCCCTCGGACAACATGGTCATGCAGGAGGATGCCCGCACCGTAGACGTGACCCTCAGTTTTTCCCACCCCATGGAGATGGTGGGCATGGAACTGGTCAAGCCCAAGGCCTTCAGCGTGCAAGCCAACGGGGCCGGGCAGGACTTGCTGCCGACCCTAACGCCGGTCACCGTCATGGACCATCCGGCTTGGCAGGCCGCCTACCCCGTCAAGCGGCCGGGGGTCTACATGTTCGTCATGGAGCCCCAGCCCTACTGGGAGCCGGCCGAAGACTGTTTCATCATCCATTACACCAAGACCGTGGTGACGGCCTTCGGGGACGACGAGGGATGGGACGCGGAGGTCGGGCTTCCCACCGAAATCGTGCCCCTGTCCAAACCCTACGGATTGTATGCCGGCAACCTTTTCCAGGGCATCGTCAAGCTAAACGGTAAGCCGGTGCCCTTCGCCGAGGTGGAAGTGGAGTACTACAACCGGGATCGAAGGGCCTCGGCACCCACGGACTACATGGTGACCCAGACCGTCAAGGCCGACCAAAACGGCGTTTTCAGCTACACCGCCCCCCATGCGGGCTGGTGGGGGTTTGCCGCCTTGAACACCGCGGATTACACCCTCAAGGCGGACGGCGTGGACAAGGAGGTGGAGCTGGGCGCCGTCATCTGGGTGCATTTCGAAGACTGGCAGGGGAACTAAACCCATGCATATTTCCGAAGGGGTGCTGTCAGGGCCGGTCCTTCTGACGGGCGGGGTCCTGGCCGCCGCCGGCACTGCCGTCGGGCTCAAGCAACTGGACTACGACCACATCGCCCGCGCCGGCCTGCTGGCGGCCGCCTTCTTCGTGGCCTCGCTGATTCACGTGCCCATCGGTCCCTCCAGCATCCACCTGATCTTGAACGGCATCGTCGGACTGATCCTCGGATGGGGCGCTTTCCCGGCCATCGTCGTGGCCCTGCTGCTGCAGGGCGTTCTTTTCCAGTATGGTGGATTGACCACCCTGGGGGTCAATACCCTGATCATGGCTGTACCGGCGGTGATCTGTTACTACCTTTGCGGACCGCTGGTCGGCCGCCGCCGCGGCCTGGCCCTGACGGCCGCGTTCGCCTGCGGATTCGGCAGCATTCTTCTGGGAGCGGTGGTGGCCGGCGCCGCCCTCATGTTTACGGAGGAAAATTTTCTGGAGGTCACCGTGCTGATCGTTTCCGCCCACATCCCGGTCATGGTCATCGAAGGGGTGATCACGTCATTCTGCGTGGCGTTTCTGCTCAAAGTCCAGCCGGAGCTATTGCCCGGATACGCCCGCCGGCCGGATGCGGCACCCGTTGAAAGGAGCCGCGATGAAGTTTAACTTTCTTCCGGAACGGACCGGATGCGCCGTCCGCCGCACGCCCATGGCCGCTTTGGTGCTGCTGACGCTGCTGGCGTCGACCTCGGCCTGGGCCCACAAGGTGACGGTTTTCGCCTGGGTGGAGGACCAAACCGTTTATACCCAAAGCAAATTCTCGGGCGGACGATCGGCCCAAAATGCGCGGATCGCGGTCTATAACGCCGCCGGCGAAAAACTGCTCGAAGGCCGGACCGACACACAGGGCCGGTTTGCTTTCACCCCCCCGAAACCCGAGGCGCTGCGCATCGTGCTCATGGCCGGCAGCGGCCACCGCGGCGAGTGGAAGGTGGCGGCGGAAGAGTTTGCCCCAACGGCCGGCACCCCGGTGAAAACGACGACCCGCGGCACGCACGCTACCGCACCCCCCGAAGCGACCACCCCGGAAGCCGGCGAACTCCAGGCGATGATCGAAGCGGCTCTGGACAAAAAACTGGCCCCCTTCCTGCGCCGCCTGGAGGAGCAGCACCAGGGCCCCGCGCTGAAAGACATTTTCGGCGGTATCGGCTACATCGTGGGCATCGTCGGGCTGGTCGCCTACATGCAGTCCCGCCGCAAAACCGGGTGACCCCGTGATCACCGAACCTTTGGCCCACGGCGATTCGTACCTGCACCGTCTCGATCCCCGGCTGCGGGTTGTCACCGCCGCCGCTTTTTCCTGCGCGGTGGCGGTCTTCGAGGCCTTTCCGGCGCTGGCGACGGCCTGCGGGGCGGCGCTGGCCCTCCTCCTTTTCTCGGGGCTTGAAATCCGTGCGGTCCTCCGGCGGCTGGCCGTGGTTCTGGGCTTCCTGCTGCTTCTCTGGCTCGTACTGCCGCTGACCTTCGAAGGTGCCGTCGCCGCGGATCTGGGGCCGGTGAATCTGTATTGGCCCGGTATCACGCTGGCCGCCCGGATCACGCTGAAATCCACGGCCATCATCGCCGCGTTTACCGCCCTGGCGGCCACCATGCCGATCAGCACCCTGGGCCAGGCCCTGGCCCGGTTGCGCATGCCGGCCAAACTCGTCTATCTGCTCCTTATGTGCTATCGCTATATCTATGTCATCGAAAAGGAATACCACCGTCTGCATACGGCCATGAAAATCAGGGGGTTCAAACCGCGCACCCGTCTGCACACCTACCGCAGCTATGCCTATCTGGTGGGGATGCTTTTCGTCCGCGCCGCCGCCCGGGCCGAAAGGGTCCACCAGGCCATGAACTGCCGCGGTTTCAACGGGCGGTTTTATTCGCTGGCCGTTTTCCCGCCCCACCCCGCCAATCGATGGTTCGCCGCCACGGCCGCATCGGTTATGGTCGTGCTTTTGGGGCTGGAATGGTTGGCATGAAAAGGATCGACGCCAAACGATGAGCGCGACCGCAAACAAAACCCCGATCATCCTGGCGGCCTCGGGCACGGCCACGGCCGCGGCCGATACCTATGACCGCATCGAGGCCCGTTGCCGGCAGGCCTTCCCCGGTCATCCGATTCACTGGGCCTATGCCTCCAGGGCCATCCGCAGGCGCATTCACGCACGCACCGGGGAGGCGCCGCCGACGCCGGCCAACCGGCTCGACCAATTGTACGCGTCCGGCGGCCGCAACGCGGTCGTTCAGTCGCTCCACCTGATCTGCGGGATCGAATTCCATCATCTGGTATGGGAAGCGGCCCGCCGTCCCATGGAAATTCAGCTCGGCCTGCCGCTGCTTTCAACCCCGGAAGACTTCGAGAGCCTTCTGGACTGGATCGCGGCGGTTCAGCCGTCGGGGAGCCATGAGGCCCTGGTCCTGGTGGGCCACGGTACGGAACATCCGGCCTGGATGACCTATGCCCTTCTGGCGCAGATGATAACGGCCCGCTTCGGCCGCCGGATCGTTGTGGGACAGGTCAAGGGCGATCCGTCGCCGGCGGTCGTGGGAGAGCGCCTCCTGGCGGCCGGATGCCGGCGGGTCACCCTGCGGCCCCTGATGGTGGTGGCCGGCGCGCATTTCATGGCGGACATTGCCGGCGAGCAGGCCGGCTCATGGCAAACCCAGCTTTCCCAAAGGGGTCTGGCGGTGACGTCCGTGGCCGAAGGCCTCGGCGCCCATCCGGCCCTCATTGACATATTCATGCGCCATATCGCGGCGGCGATGAAAAGCCGGCCGCTGGATCTGGACTGAGAGGTCGTGGGTATGGCAAACAACGCCCTCATTGCCCTGCGCGACATCGACTTCAGCTATCCAGGCGGACCGCGGGTGCTCAAAAACCTTGATTTCGACCTGTATGCCGGCGAGCGGGTGGGGCTTCTGGCCCCCAACGGCAGCGGCAAGACGACCCTCTTTCATGTCATCATGGGGCTTTTGAAACCGGTCCGCGGCCGCATCATTCTTTTCGGGCGGACGGTGGCGAAAGAGGCCGATTTTGCTGCCGTGCGCCGTCGCATCGGCCTCCTCTTCCAGGACGCCGACGACCAGTTGTTCAGCCCCACCGTTCTGGAGGACGTGGCTTTCGGGCCGCTCAACCTCGGCAAATCACGGGAGGAGGCCATCGCGGTTGCCCGGCAGACGCTCACGCGCCTGGGGCTTTCCGGTTTTGAGGACCGCGTGACGTTTCGACTGTCGGGGGGGGAAAAGCGCCTGGTGTCACTGGCCACGGTCCTGGCCATGGAGCCCGAGGTGCTTCTGCTGGATGAACCCACCACCGGTCTGGACGACCAAACCCGGGAGACGCTCGCCGGGTTGATTAACGACCTCGATCTGGCCTACATTCTCATTTCGCACAACACGCGTTTTCTGGAGCAGACCGTGGACGTCACCTACTCGATGGAGGATGGCCACATCAAAACCGATGAGGCCCTGCACTTCCATGAGCACGTTCACGCGCACAAGCACGGCCGCATACCGCATCAGCACGAATGAGATGTGGCGGGGAGCCGGCAGCCGACCCGCCAAGTCGCCATGCAATCGTGGCAGTGCAACAATTAGCTGGCAACCGCCGGACTCCCCGAGAAATGCGGTGATCAAGGATTTTTGAGCAAATCAGGGCTTTGCGCCCCTCAGACCCCACCCGCCGGAGAGGGAAATACGGTTCGCGGCAATGGTATGCAACTTGCAGAAATGACACCTGTTTATCGTTTGGGTCTATGCGGCAGGTGAAAAGATCATTATCGGTTTTCTTTCAAGCTGGAGGTCAAGATGACGGAATCCGTTTACAGTCTCTGTTTCATGTGCTCGGTGCGCTGCCCCATCCGAGTCGAAGTCGAGAACGGGCAGGTCAAGTGGGTGGAGGGCAATCCGCACGTGGCCGGGATGGAAGGCAGCCTCTGCCCCAAGGGCGCGGCCGGCATCGCGTTTCAATACGATGCCCAGCGCGTCCAGTCCCCCATGATCCGCGAGGGCGCGCGCGGCGCGGGGCAGTGGCGCAAAGCCAGTTGGGACGAGGCTCTGGACTACGTGGCCGACAAACTGCGGGCCGTGATCGACAGCCATGGCGGCCACAGCGTCGTGCTGGGCGAGCGGGCCAACCTGGCCACGCCGGTCAGCAAAACCTTTCTAAGAGCCATCGGCTCCCCCAATCACTTTACCCACGACGCCCTCTGCAAAGGCTCGGTCAACAGCGCCTGCCGCAGCCTGTTCGGCTATACCGACGCCCAGATGGGCATGGACTACAAGAACACCCGTCACATCGTGCTCTATGGCCGCAACATGTTCGAGGCCGTCTCGGTGAAGGAAGTCAACAGCCTGATGCAGGCCATCGAAAACGGCGCCAAAGTGACCTACATCGACCCGCGGGTCACGGTCACGGCCACCAAAGCGCATCGCTACTGGATGATCCGCCCCGGCACCGACCTGGCGCTCAACTACACCCTGATGCACGTGATCCTGAAGGAACGGCTCTACGACACGGCCTACGTCAACCGCTGGGTCGAGGGGCTGGCGGAGCTCCAGGACTTCGTGCGCGGCTTTACCCCCGAGTGGGGCGAGGCCGAAACCGGCATTCCGGCCGCCGAGATCGAGACCCTGGCGCGTGAAATCAGCCGGGACAAGCCCCGCGTCATCTTCCACTACGGCTACCGCGGGGCCCATCACGCCAACGAGATCTATCTGCGTCGCTCGATTCTGATCCTCAACGCCCTCATGGGCAGCGTGGAGGCCCAAGGGGGCCTGTTTTTCAAAAAGGGGCCCGGTGAGGTTGGCGGCAAACCGGCGCGCAAACTGGTCGAGCAGGACCTGCCCAAGCCGGACAAACCGCGTTTCGACAAGGTGGGAACACCGGACTTCCCCCTGCCGGATGCCGCCCACGGCGTGGCCCAGATGCTGGCCCCGGCCATCCTCGAAGACGACCCCTATCCGCTCAAGGCCCTGATCATCAACCGGCTTGATCCGCTCAAGTCGATTCCCGACACCAACCAGCTTAAAAAGGCGTTGGAAAAGCTCGATCTGATCGTGGCCGTGGACGTGAACTACAGCGACCTGGCCTGGTATGCAGACGTGATCCTGCCGGAGTCCACCTATTTCGAGCGCACCGACGGCATCCAGCAGGCCAACGGCCTCAAACCGCAGATGTTCCTCCGGCGCCAGGCCGTGGGACCGCGCTACGATACGCGCGAGTATTCGGTCATCATGAAACAACTGGCGGAACGTATCGGCATCGGCCAGTATTTCCCCTACGAGACCATGGAAGATCTCGTGAACTGGCAGCTCGAGGGCACCGGTTTTACCCTGGCGGATTTCGAGGCCAAAGGGTTTGTGGCCTACGGCAAGGAGCAGATCTTCTGGGATCGCGACGACGGCCTCAAGTTCAAGACGCCTTCCGGTAAAATCGAGTTCAAGTCGTCGCTGCTCGAAGACGCCGGCTACGCCTCGTTTCCGGAATACACCCCGGTGCCGGTCGCCCAGGACGGCCGTTTCCGCCTGGTGGTGGGCCGCGTCGTGCTCCACACCCACGTGTCCACCCAGAACAACCCCTACCTGCACGAGCTGTATCCGGAAAACACGCTCTGGATCAACAGCGCCAAGGCCGCCGCGTTGGGCATCAAAAACAACGACGTGGTGGAGGTGACGTCATCGGTCGGGGCCGGCGTTATCAAAGCCCATGTCACCGATCTGATTCATCCGGAGGCGGTTTTCATGGTGCACGGTTTCGGACACGAGGCCCAGCTGGCCGCGCGCTGCTACAACCGGGGCGTATCGGACAGCGTTCTGCAGGAAAACATCACCGACAAGGTGGGCGGCAGCCCGGCTTTTCACGACACCTTTGTGACGGTCAAGGCCGCCTGACTCAGCGGCCAGCATTAGCGGAGGCACTCCATGAGCAAGTACTACCTCTTTCAGGATACCAAGAAATGCATCGGCTGCAACACCTGCACGATTCAGTGCAAGAGCAACAAGAACCTGCCGGTGGGTCCCAAGATCAGCCAGATCATTCCCGTGGGACCCAAGATGGTGGGGGGGCTCCCGCGGGCCACCTATGTCTTCATGCCCTGCTTCCACTGCCAGGACCCCTGGTGTGTAGCGGCCTGCCCCACCGGCGCCATGCAGAAACGCGGCGGCGACGGCATTGTCTTTATCGACCACGATCTGTGCGTCGGCTGCAAGGCCTGCATCACGGCCTGCCCCTGGGGGGCGCCCCAGTGGAATCCCGAAACCGGCAAGGCCGTTAAATGCGATTACTGCATGGAGCGCGTTGACCGGGGTCTGAAGCCGGCCTGCGTCACCGTTTGCACGACCCACTGCCTGTCTTTCACCGAAAATGTGGATCAGGCCGTTCAGGTGCGCAAACAGCGGCACGCCGAAGCGGTGGCCGCGCTGGACAGTCAGACGGGCTGAAGCCGAAAACCAGGAGGCGGATATCATCATGGCGGACAAGACCTGCCCGGTAAACGGTCTGATCGAAAGGATGACCGAGGTGCTGGCCTCGGAAAGCCTGCACGACCCCGGCAACCACCGTCGGGGCGAAGAAATCCTGGCGCTTGTGACGGACGTGGCCGAAGGGCGCGCCGGCGATCAGCATCTCGACGCCATCACCCGGCTGGCCGAGGAAATGCAGCAACGGGAAGCGGGCGATGCCGGCGCCGATACCGGCAGCCACGTGCGACAAGTCGTCACCGACGCCGCCGAAACCTTCCAGAGCCACATCGACACCCACAACTGCGCCACCGGCGACTGCCTGCGCCTGGCCCCGGCCCCCTGCCAGATGACCTGCCCGGCCGGCATCGACGTCCCCACCTACGTTTCACTGATCGGCGAGGGCCGGGATGCCGAAGCCATCGAGGTCATCCGGCGCGACAACCCCTTTCCCTGGGTCTGCGGCCTGGTCTGCACCCGCCCCTGCGAGTTCATGTGCGTGCGCGGACGTATCGACAAGCCCGTATCCATTAAATTCCTCAAAGCCTTCGCCGCCGAGCGGGCCCTCTCCCGGGCGGCCTACCAAAATCCGGCAGCGGCGGCGGACAAGAGTCAGAGCGTCTGTGTGGTCGGGGCCGGGCCGGGCGGCATGAGTGCGGCCTACTACCTGGCCCTCAAAGGCTACCGCGTCCGGGTCCTCGAAGCCCAGCCCAGCGCCGGAGGCATGATCCTGCTGGGCATCCCGCGCTACCGTTTGCCCCGCGAAGTCATCGACCGGGAGGTGGCCATGCTGCGCGACCTGGGGGTCGAATTCCGCTTCAACACCCGCTACGGCAGCGATGTCACGCTGGCGGAATTGAGACAGGAGGGCTTTGAGGCTTTCCTGGTGGCCATCGGGGCGCACAAGGCCTATCAGCTCGGCATCCCGGGAGAATCCGATTTCCCCCAGGTGCTCGAGGCCGTCGACTTTCTGCGGGATGTGGCCTTGGGACACCGGGAGGTGCCCGGCAAACGGGTGGTGGTCATCGGCGGGGGCAACGTGGCCATCGACGCCGCCCGCACCTGCCTGCGCCTGGGCGCCGAAGAGGTCGTGCTGGCCTACCGACGCACCCGCCACGAAATGCCGGCCGACGAAGAGGAAGTCGAACAGGCCGAAGAGGAAGGCATCGAGCTCCGATTTCTGACCATCCCCGAAGAGATTGTCGGACAGCAGGATCGGCTCACCGGACTTCGCTGTCTGCGCGCCGAGTTGGTGGCCGCCGACAGCGGCGGGCGGATGCGCCCGGTTCCGGTCGAGGGCAGCGATTTCGTCATTGCGGCCGACGCGGTCATCTCCGCCATCGGCCAGCGGGTGGACACGGACTGTCTGGCTTCGATCGACCAGCTCGAATGGACCCGCCGAAGTACCATCGACACCAATCTCGTGAGTACGGAAACGAGCCGGGAAGGCGTCTTCGCCGTGGGGGACGCCGTCACCGGTCCGGCCACGGTGATCGAGGCCATCGGTGCCGGCAAGCGGGCAGCCGAGGGCATCGACCGCTACCTCTCCGGCATTCCCCAGCCCCAGATGCCGCCGGTCCCGGTGCGTCGGGGACGCATCACCTGCCGCACGCTTTCCGCCAACCGGAAGATGACGGCCCGGCGGCCGGAGATGCCGCTGCTCAACATCGACCGCCGCCGGACCACCTTCCAACAGGTCGAACTGGGTTACAACGAACCGGACGTGCGCGAAGAGGCCGGGCGCTGTCTGCGCTGTGATATCTGCCTGCGCTGCGGCAAGTGCGTCGAAATCTGCCGGGACAAAATGGGGGTCGATGCTTTGCAGATGGGCTATTTCGACTTCGACCACCCGGTGGAGACGGATTACCGGATCACGGCCGAACGCTGCATCCTGTGCGGGGCCTGTGCGGCCAACTGCCCCACCGGCGCCATGCAGATCGCCGACCGCGACGGCGAGCGGGTGCTCTCGCTGTGCGGCACCACCCTGAACCACGCGGCCTTGACCTCCTGTGCGCTGTGCCATAAGGAGATGGAGCCGTTCCGCTACCTCGAATACGTGCGCAAGAAGACCCGTCACGTCAGCCCGCTGGTGGACAACCGCCCGGTCTGCGAGGCCTGTGCCCGGAAGGCCGCGGCCACGGCTTTGCAGCCCGAAGCGTAACACCGCAACACCAAAAGAGAGGCGACCATGGTTTTCCGCAGAGGACAGAAAATCGAGCTTTTCCGCAAATCCGACGATGAAAGCTGGGAGCCTTACATGGACGAATTTGTCGGTCTGCACGGCATTGTGACCGACCCGGATACGGCCATCAACGATCCGGACGCTTTGGTGGAGGTCAGCCTGGAAGGCAAGGGCACGCATCGCCTGCCGCAGGATTGCCTGCGTCCTTTGGATTGACCCATACACCGGGGGCGTAGCGGCGAAAAACCCGCCGTCGTCGGACGCGGATCGCGTTGCCCCTGCCTCGGGCGTCGGGCATGGTCGCCCCACCCATGGCGTCTGCCATCCAGGCTCAAGGGCGGGCCAACGGACCACCTTTTTCCCCAATGCATTGTCTACCACGGAGGACACCACGTTGATCCGTATGCAAATCGACGATCTGACCGTTGAGGCCGAAGCCGACCAGAACGTCCTTGACGTGGCCCGGGCCAACGGGATCGAACTGCCGGCCCTCTGCCATCATCCGGCCCTGAAACCGGCCGGGGTCTGTCACCTCTGCGCCGTTGAAACCGTGGGCAAGAGCGGGCGGCCGACCACCAAGCTCGCCTGCGTCCTGCAGCCCAAGGAAGGGCTGACGGTCAAAACCAGCGGCGAACTCGTGCGGCAGGCGCGGCGCCACGCTTTCGAGCATCTGCTGGCCATGGCGCCGCAATCCCAAACCCTGCGTCAAATGGCCGTGGACTGGGGCGTCGATATCGGTCCAGCCCCCGATGGCTGCATCCGTTGCCGGCTGTGCATCCGGGTCTGCCGCGAGGTCGTGGGTCCCGCCGCCCTGACCATGGAGAAGCACGGCGCCCTGAGCTATGTCGTTCCCTTAGAGGGCCGTTGCATCGGCTGCGGCACCTGCGTCAACATCTGCCCGACCCGGGTCATCGCGGTCAGCGATCAGGACAACGTCCGCACCATCTCGATCCGCGACGAGGTCATCGGCCGTCATCCCCTGGAGCGCTGCGAGGGCTGCGGCGCCCTGTTCGCGACCCCGCGATTCTTGAACCACATCCACGACCGCATCGCCCCCCACCCGGATGTCAAGGAACAGCATCAATTCTGCCCGACCTGCAGCAAGCTTTTCTCCGACCGCGTACGCACAGCGGGCCGCCGCAAGTGATGCGCGATCCGGACGATTATTCTTTGGGAAGACGACCTCGCGTGGGTTATTGAGGGGCGCAGGAGAATTTCATGTCGACCTTCGACATTGCCGTGATCGGCGGGGGAATCGTGGGGGTGGCCACGGCCTGGCAACTCAAACGCAGGCATCCTGACGCCACCATCCTGCTGATCGAAAAGGAGCCTGCCCTGGCCCGGCATCAAACCGGCCGCAATTCAGGCGTGATCCACGCCGGGGTCTACTACGCGCCCGGGAGCCTCAAGGCGGATTTCTGCAAGCGCGGGGCCGCGTGGACCATATCCTTCTGTCGGGAGCATGGCCTGCCCTATAATCAATGCGGCAAGCTACTGGTGGCCACCGACCGCCTTGAATTCGAACGGATGGACGCGCTGGAAGCACGCTGTCGCCGGAATGGCATTGCCACGGAGCGTCTTTCAGCCGCCGAACTGGTCAAACGCGAGCCCCACATCACCGGTGTCGGTGCCCTCTACGTGGCGGCGACAGGGATTACGGATTACACGCGCATCACGGCCGAAATGGCGGAAATGTTCCGGGCTTCCGGCGGTACTATAAAAACCGGACAGACCGTCCGGGAGCTCGATGAAGGCGCCCGCGAGGTTCGCATCGGGTTGGATCGCGCCTCGGTGTCGGTCGGCCATGTGGTCGCCTGCGGGGGCCTGATGGCCGATCGCCTGGCCCGGATGATGGAAATCCCGTTGGATTTTCAAATCATCCCTTTCCGTGGAGAGTATTTTCAACTGCCGCCGTCCCGCAACCGGATCATCAAGCATCTGATCTACCCCATACCCGACCCCGAGTTGCCCTTTCTCGGGGTTCACCTGACCCGCATGATCGACGGATCGGTGACGGTGGGCCCCAATGCCGTCCTCGGCTGGAAGCGGGAGGGCTACGGCCGTGTCAACATCGATCCTCAGGACAGCCTGGAGATGCTCACCTACCCCGGCTTCTGGAAAGTCATCGGCGGCAACCTGAAGTCCGGCATGGCCGAGGTCCGCGACTCCCTCCACCGCCCGGGTTATCTTGCACGGGTCCGCAAATATTGCCCTTCCCTGAGCCTGGCCGATCTCCGGCCCTACCCGGTGGGCATCCGCGCCCAGGCCGTGACCCGCCGGGGGGCGCTGGTCCATGATTTCCTGTTTGCCGAAAGCGAGCGCTCGCTGCACGTCTGCAACGCGCCTTCGCCGGCGGCCACCTCGGCCGTGCCCATCGCCGAATATCTGTGTGCCAAAGCGACCGACAAATTTGGCCTGTAAGGCCACTTTTGGGGCGGACGGCCAAAAAAAAGGGGGTTACGGCATGAACCGTAACCCCCTGATTTGTATGGTAGGCACGATTGGATTTGAACCAACGACCTCTACCGTGTCAGGGTAGCGCTCTCCCCCTGAGCTACGTGCCTTTAAATCGTAGATGCGCTGATTAGCACCCCCGGCTGCGGGTGTCAAGCCCCATGGCCACCGCCTTCATGGATCACCGGGGCCGGCGTCGTTTCCGGTCTCGGGCATGATCGTGATACCCAGATAGACGTAGTGCAGCCCCGAGGCAATGGACAGGGCGGTCGTGAGCCCGTAGACGGGGGGAAGGGCGTGTTGCAACGCGGTGGTTTGGGTGCTGAGCAGCAGGAGAAATATCGTGGCCAGCTGGGCCACGGTGGTGCATTTGCTCACCATACTGGGCTGAATCCGGTAGGCCACCCGGGAGACCTCCAGGATGGCGATGCCGATAAAAATCAGCACGTCCCGGCTGATGACCACGACCGTCAGCCAGGCCGGTATCATTTCCTGCACGGCCAGGGTGACAAAGGCCGAGATCAGCAAGAGTTTGTCGGCGATGGGATCCAGAACGGCCCCGACGGCCGTCTTCTGATCCAAAAGGCGCGCCAGCAGCCCGTCGAGGCCGTCCGTCACGCCGGCCAGGGTGAAAACCAGCAGCGCCATCGCATAGGCCCCCTTGATCAGGCAGATAATGAAGAGCGGCGTAATCAGAATCCTGGCAAGGGTCAGCCCATTGGGCAGATTGAGGACGAAACCGGTCCGGTTCAATTGCTGTTTGCCGCCCCTGGTTTGGCTTCCGGTATCAGCTCGACACGGAAGGTGTTTTCCGATTCTTCATATACCCTGGCACTGAAACCGACGAATTTTTTGACCAAAAGCGCCTCGGCGAATTCATTGGCACGGCCGCGGTATTTGACCGCCAGCGTGGTCTGATCGGCCTGCATCTCGCGGTTCTGGACGCTCGCGACGCCCTCCATTTTGCTCAGCGTGCTGCGGAACAGCACAAAACTGCTCAGATCCTGGGTTCCCAGCACGCTGACCGTCAGCGGCGTCAGGGGTTTCGTATCGGCGACGAGAAGCCCGGCCTTGCGCAGCTGGTCGGTAATCTGGCGCGCGGAAACCTTGGCCTGCACCAGCACGCGGTAATGCCGCTCGTCTTTGTTCTCACTGAGCACCTTGTAATACTGAATGAATTGGGCCGCATTCTGAAAAATGGCCCGGTCCACCTGCGCGAACTGCTCCACGAGCATTTCCTGCGGCATCACCTCGGCCGTCATCAGCTGTACCGCCAAGTTCTTGCATTCGGTGATGGCCTGTTCCTTGGCCGCATTCAGGCTGCCACCCCTTATGGTGCCGCTGCCCACGACCAGATAGGTTTTGGCCGCCACGACCGCCGCCCGGGCGGGGATTGCCAACCCGCCGTAGAAAAACACCGCCGTCAAAAGCAGACTCACGCATCGAAGAAAAAATATTTGCCGTTTCATCCGTCTGTGCCTTCCGCTTGGTATGGGGCGAATGAGCGCCCAGGTAACGTTTACGCGCCGACGCGGCCATCAGGCCTCGCGACTCAGGGTATAGTCGGCAATATCCCGCAGAATGTCCGTTGTCGACGAAGGCGCAAAAACCTCGAGGGCCGCCTTGGCCCGCTGTACGTGTTCTCTGGCGCACCTGCGGGTGTAGGCCAGTCCACCGTGATGGTTCAAATCCGTCTTCAGGGCCTCGAAGTCGTCCAGGCTGAAATCCGGGTTCAGGATGATGGCCTGCATGCGTCGGCGATCCGGTTGCGGAGCGGCCGCCAGCGCGGCGATCACGGGCAGCGTCAGCTTGCCTTCTCTTAAATCGGCACCCGCCTTTTTACCCAGAACCGCTGTATCCGAGGTGTAGTCGATCAGGTCGTCGGCCATCTGAAAAGCGAGGCCCAGGTTGGCGCCATAGGAGGCGATGGCCTCGACCTGGTTACCCGGCGCATCGGCCAGGTAGGCCGCCGCCCGGCAGGTGCCCTCGAAGAGGACCGCCGTCTTGCGATGGATCACCTCCCGGTATTCTTCCTCCGTGAGGGTGATATCGCCCTTGCGGCTCAGCTGGTGGATCTCGCCCTGAGACATGTTTTCGGTGATCCCGGCCACCACTTCGATAATCTCGATCTTGCCGGTCCGGGCCGCCAGGCTCAGGGCCCGGGCCAGGAGGAAATCACCCACCAGAACGGTGGTGGCGTTGCCGTAGATGCTGTGAGCCACCGGACGGCCCCGTCGCATCTCGGCCTCGTCGATCAGGTCGTCGTGCAGCAGGGTGGCCGCGTGCAGGTATTCGAAGGAAATCGAGAACGTCGTGTCGTAGCCCCCTCGGTAGCCGCACATGCGCGTTACCAGGAGCAGCAGGAGGGGACGCAGGCGTTTGCCGCCGCTGAAAAGAATATGCCCGGCCACCTCCCGCACCAGATCGAGATGCGGATTCAGATTCTCGGTCAACGCCGCTTCGATGGCCTCCAGGTCGTCGGCCACGAGCCCCAGGATCCGGGCTTTCAAATCGGTCATACCGGCGCCCCCACCAGATCGTATTCCAGCGTATCGGTTATTCTTACACGCACAAAGCGGCCGATTTCAACCGATGCGTTCATTTGCCCGGCCTTGACGTAGGTCAGCCCGTCGACTTCCGGCGCCTGGAAAGCGGTCCGCCCCAGAAAGATGCCCGGCTCCGGGGCCTCCTCTACCAGGACCGTCAATTCCCGGTCGAGGAAACGGGCCAAAGCGACATCGGACAGGGCGCGCTGGGCTTCCATGAGGATATCGCGCCGCTTGAGGGCGATTTCGGGGGCCACCGGATGTGGCTGTCCGTGGGACTTCAAATCGGCCGCATCCGAATAGCAGAACACCCCCAGATGGTCGAAACGGGCGTTCTGGACAAACTGCAAAAGCCGATCGAAATCCCGGTCCGTCTCCCCGGGAAAGCCCACGATCAGCGTGGTTCGCAGGACGGCATCCGGGACCATGCGGCGGATGCGCGCCAACATCGCGGTGATATCCGCCGCCGTGTAGTGGCGTCCCATCTGTTTTAAAATGCGGTCGACGCTGTGCTGGATCGGGATGTCGAAATAGCGGCACAGGTTGGGCCGCGCGGCCACCGCCTCCAGGACATCGTCGGTCAGGCTTTGAGGATGGCCGTACAGAAAGCGGACCCAGACGTCGGCGGCCAGATCGCTCAGCGCGCGCAACAAATCGCTCAGGCGGACAGGCTGTTGCAGGTCGTAGCCGTACCGGGTGGTCTCCTGGGCCACCAGCACCAGCTCCTTGGCGCCCTGGGCGATCAGGCCCCGCGCTTCGCCGACGATGGCCGCCAGGGGACGGCTTTTCTGGCGACCCCGCAGCGCGGGGATGATGCAGAACGTGCAGTGCCGGTCGCAGCCCTCGGCAATCTTGATATAAGCCATAGGGCCGGAAGCCTTGGCGCGGGGCGTATCGGCGCCCTGCGGCGCGATCCGATCGGGATCGGGCAGAAGACACTTGCCGGCCAGGGCCGGGGGCTCCCCCACCGCCGCCAAGATCTGGTCGTAGGCCCCCGTGCCGAGAAACAAATCCACCTCGGGCAGCGCGTCGGCGGATGCTTCGCGGTAACGCTCAGGGAGGCAGCCGGTCACGATTAGGCGACGGCAACGGCCACTTTGTTTGTAGGCGGCCGCCGCCAGAATGGTGTCGATGGATTCATCGGCGGCGTCCTCGACAAAGCAGCAGGTGTTGACGATGATGGTCTCGGCCCGCGCCGGGTCATTCACGATTTCGTGACCGGCCGCGGCCAGGCGCCCGGCCATGATTTCGCTGTCCACCTGGTTGCGGGCGCAACCCAGATTGATCAGATGCAGTTGCATGCTTGGCGGTCATACCTTCTGTCGGCAGCCGGCGCGCTAGCCGGCCGCTTCCGTGTATCGGCGGAAGCTATGGGAATAATGATCCACCAGGCGCCCATTCGTGTCGCGCACCACAATCAGACATTCGGTGTCGCTCAGGGAATTCACCAGCTTGAGCCCCTCATCGGCCCCCATGACCATGAGGGCGGTGGCCAGGCCGTCGGCACGGGCGCAGGTGGCTGCGGTCACCGAAACACTCACCACGCGGTTGGTCACGGGGCGGCCCGTGCGGGGATCGATTACATGGGAAAACCGCTGGCCGTCCAACTCGAAAAAGATGCGGTAGTCCCCGCTGGTGGCGAAAGCCCGGTCCTGGAGCGCCACCACCTTGTAGACCTGGTTGACCGGTGCGCCGGCATCGGGCCGGTTGATGCCGATCCGCCACTGGCGCCCGTCCTGGCGGACACCGGATGCGTAGACCTCGCCGCCCACCTCCACCAGAAAATCGGTGAACCCCTGCCGGCGGATCAGCTCCGCCACCGCATCGACGCCGTAGCCTTTGGCCACGGAGGCCAGGTCCAGCGTGACCCGGGGATGCCGCTTGATCAGTGCGCCCGTGCGGCTGGTGTCGATCAGATCGAACCCCACGCGGGCAAGGGCGGCATTTATTTCCGCCTCACTGGGAATCCGGGCCGGCCGTTGCGAGCGGCCGAAACCCCACAAATCCACCAGCGGATCGACCGTTCCGTCCCAGGCGCCGGCCGTGATATCAAAAAGCACCCTGGAAAGGGTTGCCACGCGGTAGAAGTCCGGGTCGACCGGAAAGGCCGTTCCGGTCTCTTGAAAGCGGTTGAAACGGCTGATGGCGCTTTCCGGCCGGTAGGTCGACATGCTGGCGTTGATGGCTTCCAGACGCGTGTCGATGGCCTTTTTCAGCTTGGCCACCGACGTCAGATAGCCGCCGATCACGGTGACATGATAGGTGGTTCCCATGGTGCGCCCGGCGATGCGGATCTCGCGCTGGCCGCTGCAGCCCCCAATGGCGATCAGGATGCATGCGATGATCAGGCCACGCCATCCAGCGGTCGACGGTGCCGATGCGCGCATGTTTGGGGGGGTTCGCGTCATTTTCTCAGCAGATCCGAGGCAATTGCTCGCCGGTGAGCATATCCACGATCCGGTGGCCGCCGACCCGGGTTTCCAGGATGACCTGTCCGGGGTGATCGGCGGTCACCGTGCCGATCATGCAGGCCTCGCGCCCGTGCGGGTCGCGCTGCATGGCCGCCAGAACTTTTTCGCTGTCGGCGGCGGGGACAAATGCCAGGAGTTTGCCCTCGTTGGCCACGTAGAGGGGATCGAAGCCCAGGAGTTCACACACCGCGGCCACTTCGGGCCGCACGGGCAGCTGCACTTCATTGATGGCGATGCCGACCCCGGAACTCGCGGCGATCTCGTTGAGGGTCGTCCCCACGCCCCCCCGGGTAGGATCCCGCAGCACGTGCACATCACGGCTGGCCGCGGTAATGCCGGCCACCATCCGATTGAGGGCCGCCGAATCGCTCTGGATGGCGTGATCGAAGCCAAGGCCTTCACGCTGGGTCAGGATGGTCATGCCGTGGTCGGCCATCGTGCCGCTCAATAAAATGTGATCGCCGGGCCGGGCCGCCGTGCTGGCGATGTTCAAACCCGGCGGGATGAGGCCGATCCCGGAGGTGTTGATGAACAGCCCGTCGGCCGCACCCTTGGGGACGACCTTGGTGTCGCCGGTAACCACGATCACGCCGGCCTTGTCGGCCGCCCGACGCACGCTCTTCAGGATCCGCTCCAAATTCCCCCGGGGAAAGCCTTCCTCGATGATCAAGGCCAGGCTGATGTAGAGGGGTTTGGCCCCGCACATGGCCACGTCGTTGACCGTGCCGTTGACGGCCAGATCGCCGATATCGCCACCCGGGAAAAAGAGCGGCGTGACCGTGAAGGTGTCGGTGGAAAAGGCAATCCGGCCGGCATCCAGATCGAGGATGGCCCCGTCGTGCAGGTCGGACAGAATGGGGTTGTCGAATAGCGGCAGCAGCAGTTCGGCCGTGAGGCGGTGGGCGATCTTGCCCCCGCTGCCGTGGTCGAGAAGGATCTTATCGTCGCTCATCGGATGTTCCTGGTTGGGGTTGCCGTCTGGGACCGCCGGTCTGGCGAGCGCTACCCGTGGTAGCGGTAATAGGCCGCACAGGTGCCCTCGCTGGAGACCATACAGGGTCCCACGGGGTTCTCGGGCGTGCAGGCTTGGCGATAGAGCTTGCATTCCGGCGGGGACTTGGCCCCCGTAAGGATCTGGCCGCAGCCGCAGCCGGCCGGCTCCCGTGTCGCGGGCACCTCGATCGGCATCCGGCGGGCGGCGTCAAAGCGCCCCAGCGATTCCCGGATGGCCAGGCCACTTTCGGGAATGACGCCGATGCCGCGCCATTGGGCCGCCACCGGCTCGAACACCTGATCGAGCACCTCACGGGCTTTGGCGTTCCCGGTCTCCGAAACCGCCCGCGGATAGGCATTCTCGAGCTGCGGGATCCCGTTCTCGACCTGCGCGACCAGACGGCGCACCGCTTCGAGGATGTCGGCGGGCTCGAAGCCGGCCACCACGGCGGGCACCTGATAGCGCTCGAAAAACGGGCGGTAGGCCGCCAGGCCCAAAATAACCGACACGTGCCCCGGCAGCAGGAATCCGTCAATGGCCACGGCCTCGTCGGCCATCAGGGCCTCCAGAGCGTTGGGGACGGTTTTGTGGGCCGATAGGACCAGGAAATTGTCAAGGCCCATGTCCCGGGCCGCCAGAATTGAAGCCGCAATGGTGGGGGCCGTGGTCTCGAACCCCACGCCCAGAAAAACGATTCGTTTGTCGGGCGTCGCCGCCGCCAGCTTGACGGCGTCGAACGCCGAGTAGACCACCCGGATGTCCCGGCCGCCGGCTTTTTCTTTCTGCAGGCTGGAATGCGAGCCGGGAACCCGCAGCAGATCCCCGAAGGTGGCCACGATGGTGTCTTCCTGGCGGGCGTAGGCGATAAAGGTGTCGATTTCCTGCTGAGCGGTTACACAGACCGGACAGCCCGGTCCGGAAAGCAGTTTGATCGTCGGGGGCAGGACCTCCCGGATACCGTGCCTGAAAATGGATACGGTATGGGTGCCACAGACTTCCATCAGCTGAACGGGCCTGTGGCTTGTTGCCCGGATAGCGGCCACCAACGGCCGCGCAATGCCCGGATCACGATATTCATCAGCGTGTTTAATCGTCATGACTTATATCTTATACTCCGTAATCCTTGATAATTTCGCCTGTATAGCCAAAAGGGGCCATCGTCACAAGCTTTTTTCAGCCGGTGGCCGCCCAGATGGCCGCCGCGGCCACGGCCTGCCCCAGACTCAGGCCACCGTCGTTGGCGGGCACCAGCCGCTGGGTAAACACCTGAAATCCGTTCTGGGCCAAACGGCGGGCGAGTTCGGTCGAAAAGACGGCATTCTGGAAAACCCCCCCGCTCATCGCCACCCGGTCCAGACCGGTTTGATCCCGGATCTCCCCGCACAGGGCGGCGAACAGCGCCGTCAGCGTGGTGTGAAAACGACGGCTGATCAGAGGAGCCGGGACGCCACGGGCCAAATCCGCGACCACCCCCGTGATGATCGGCGCAATCTCGATCCGACGGTGATCGCCGTCGACCTGCCAACCAAAGTCGTAGCGCCCCCCATCATTGGCGTCGACCAGCATCTCCAGTTCCATGGCCGCCTGGCCTTCGAAGGCCACCCGATGGCGGAGTCCGATAAGGGCGGCCACGCCGTCGAAAAGGCGGCCCAGGCTCGATGTCCGGGGCGCATTCACACCCCGGCGGGCCATGGTGGCTAGAATCTCGGCCTGATCCCGATCGATGGCGTCCCAGAAGGAAAGATCGAGATCCCGATGGCGATCACCAAAACAGTGCGCCAGATAGCTCACCGCCATGCGCCAGGGCTCCCGAATGGCCGCCGCGCTGCCCGGCATGGGCACCGGTTCCAGGAAAGCGGCCCGCTCGAACCCTCCGGTCTCGGCAATCAGGATTTCGCCCCCCCAGACCGTTCCGTCGGGACCGTAGCCGGTGCCGTCGAAAGCCAGTCCGATCACCGGTCCGTCCAGGTGGTTTTCCGCCATGGTGCTGACAATGTGGGCGTGGTGGTGCTGGACCTGAATGAGGGGCAGCTCGCCGCGCTCCCGCGCGTAGCGGGTGCTCAAGTAGTCTGGATGCAGATCGCAGGCCAGGACTTCAGGGGTGATGTCCAGAATCCGCTGCAGGTGGTCGATGGTCGTCTCGAAGAACGCGTAGGTGGCCAGGTTTTCCAGATCACCGATATGCTGGCTGACGAATGCCCGGTCCTCCTTGAGGAGGCAGACGGTGTTCTTGAGCTCGCCGCCGCAGGCCAATACCGGGGGCTGGCGGCGTTGCAGGAACACCGGCACCGGGACGTAGCCTCGCGAACGGCGCAGGAACCGTGTCACACCGTCGGTCTTGCGTACGATGGAGTCGTCGCAGCGCAGGCGGATATCGCGGTCGTGGGTCAGCAGGGCGTCGGCGATCGGCGCCAGGCGCGCGCGGGCATCCGCATTGGCGATGGCGATGGGCTCCTCGCTCAGGTTGCCGCTGGTCATCACCAGCGCATCAAACCCTTGGGCGAGCAGGATCTCGTGCAGCGGTGTGTAGGGCAGCATGACGCCGAACCAGGCGTTGCGGGGGGATACCGCCGGGGCGATCGGATGGGACCTTCGCTTGGGCAGCAGCACGATCGGCCGCTGGGGCGAAGTCAACACTTCGATCTCCTCCGGATCGATCCGGGCGAATGTGCGGATGGCCTCCAGACTGGGGGCCATGAGGGCCAGGGGTTTTTCTTCGCGCTGTTTGCGCCGCCGCAGGCGCTCCACCGCGGCGTTGTTGAAGGCATCCACGGTCAAATGGTAGCCGCCCAGACCTTTGATGGCCACGATCCTCCCATCGGCCAGAAGGGCCGCCGCCCTGCGGATGGCGGCGGCTGCTTTCAGAATCGCCTTCCCGCCTTCCTCCAGGGCGACCTGCGGGCCGCAGTCGCTGCAGGCGTTGGGCTGGGCGTGAAAGCGGCGGTCCCGGGGATTGTCGTACTCCGCCTGGCAGGCCGGACACATCCGGAAGGTCCGCATGGACGTTTTGGGCCGGTCGTAGGGGACATCGTCGATGATGGTGTAGCGCGGGCCGCAATTGGTGCAGTTGATGAAGGGGTACCCGAAGCGGCGGTCTTCGGGATCCCGGAGTTCGCGCAGACAATCGGTGCAGATAGAGACGTCCGGGCTGATGAGCGTGGCGCGCCCCTCGTCACGGCGGCTGGCGATGATCTGGAATTCAGAATAATGGCCCGGCTCGGTCCGGCGGGTTTCGACGGCCGTGATCTGGGCCAGCGGCGGTGCCTGGGCGCCGATGGCGGCGACGAAGTCTTCGATCCGGGCCGGATCTCCCTCGACATGGATGTCGACGCCCGAGGAGGTATTGGCCACGTGGCCGAACAGCCCGCAATTTTCAGCCAGTTGGAAAATAAACGGGCGGAAGCCGACCCCTTGGACGATCCCCCGGACCTGCACCCGACGGGCCGTCCGATCGTCAGTCATGGTGGGGTAAACCCGGTCGCAACGAGAGGCATCGGCTATCCGGTTGCGGCCGCATCGGGATCTTCATCGTCCACCAGCAGTTGGGCCGCTTCCCGGAGATAGCGCAGGGATTCCTGGGCCGCGGCTTCATCGACCTTCTGAATGGCAAATCCGGCATGCACGATCACCCAGTCGCCCACCTGGGGATCTTCAAGCAGCAGCAGGCTGGCCTCCCGCTGGACGCCAGCCACGTCGATCGTTCCCATATTGTCATTTATTTCAACTATTTTAGATGGTATGGCAAGGCACATTCAAGCCCTCCTTTTTTCATAGGACACCCCCAGCCGGTCGAGCTCCGCGAGAACCCGCGTGACCGTTTCGTCCACTTGGGCGGCCACCGCCGGGGTGAGTTCCACGCTGTGGGTCACGATGTCTTCCGGCTCCGCCCCCAGGACCACGATGGTCTGCGGCGCCTTGTCGATCATCTCGCAGAGCGTGAGGGTTTCCAGAAAATCGGTCTGGTGGAGCGAATTCTTCATCAGGATGCGCTCGGGCAACTCTTCTTTTTCCAGGCGGTAGAGCGTTCCCGGCGGCTGCTTGTTTTTGACGGCATCCACGACGATAAGATGATCGGCCTTGGAAAGCGTTCCCAACAGGTGGATGCCCAGCACGCCTCCTTCGACAACCGCAACATGGTCCGGAAATTCGTATTCGTCAAATAATTTCTCGATGACGCGGACACCGAAACCCTCGTCCGTGAGAAGGATGTTGCCGATGCCCAGAATGGTGATTTGGGGCTGCTGCGATGATGCTTCCGTCATGGCGACTTTTCCTGTCCAGGTTCGCGGACGACCTTATAATACGGATGGCTGCGGCTTGCAACCCGGCCCGTCCGTGCGGCCGTCCGCCTCGCAGGCGCGGGGATAAAAAAACCGCCCCGCAAAAAGCGGGGCGGTTGGTTGGGCTGTGTGGAATTACAGCGCTTTGATCTTGTAGACCTCGTTGGAGTCCGGATCGATCACGTGTACCGCACAAGCGATGCAGGGATCGAAGGAGTGGACGGTCCGCAGGATTTCGAGCGGCTGTTTCGGGTCCGCGACGGGGGTGCCGATCAGGGCCTCTTCGACCGGGCCGAGAATGCCCTCGGCGTCGCGCGGGCCGAGGTTCCAGGTGGAAGGCACGACGTACTGGTAGTTGCCGATCTTGCCGTCTTCGATGCGAATCCAGTGTCCCAGCGAGCCGCGCGGCACGTCGTTCAGGCCGTAGCCTTCGCCGCTGTCGGGCATTTCCCACGGCTCATAGGTTTTGGTATCGCCGTTTTTGATGTTGGCCAGAAGTTCACCCATCCAGTTTTCAATCCGATCGCCCACCGCGATGGTTTCCAGGCCGCGGGCGGCCGTGCGTCCCAGGGTGGAAAACAGGGCCTGAACCGGGACGTCCAGCTTCTGGAGGGTGCTGTCCACCAGCGGTTTGATGTCCTTGTGGCCCTTGCCGTAAGCCACCAGCACGCGGGCCAGCGGGCCGACTTCGCAGGAAAGATCCTCGTAGCGCGGGGCCTTGAGCCAGGTGTACTGGCCGCTGCCCGGACGGTATTCGGGGTTTTCCTGAATCGGCTTGGTCTCGCCCTTGTAGGGGTGTTTGGCGCCGCCCCGCTCGTACCAGGCGTGGGTGACATCTTCGGTTACGCTGTTCTGATCCACCGGTTTCACCCCGCCCACGTTGCGGTTGACGATCAACCCGCGCGGCATGTAGAGGCTCTCCGGTTCGGCGCTGGTCTCGGGGAAATCCCCGTAGGCCAGGAAGTTGGTGGTCCCGCCGATGCCGCCCCAGTCCTTGTAGAAGGAGGCCACGGCCAGCAGATCGGGGATATAGACTTTCTTGATGAATTCCTGGGTCTCACGCGTGATGTAGAGGAACTCCGCGATCCGGTCCGGGCTGAGATCCCGAACCGAGGTGATGCCGCCCACCACCAGCGATTGCGGGTGGGGGTTCTTGCCGCCGAAGATGGCGTGCATGCGAGCGGCCTTGGCTTGCAGGCGCAGGGCTTCGATGTAGTGCGCCGTGGCCATGAGGTTGGCTTCCGGCGGCAGCTTGTAGGCCGGATGCCCCCAGTAGGCGTTGGCAAACGGGCCCAGCTGCCCGCTGTCGACAAAGGACTGGATGCGGGCCTGAACGCTCTTGAAGTAGGTCGTCCCGCCCCAGGGGGCTTCGCTGACATTGTCGGCCAGCGCGGCCGTCTTCTTGGGATCGGCACTCAAAGCGCTGACGATATCGACCCAGTCCAGCGCGTGCAGGTGATAGAAGTGCACGATGTGGTCGTGCTGAAACTGCGCACCATGCAGCAGGTTGCGCAGGATGCGCGCGTTTTCCGGAATCTGAACCCCAACCGCCATTTCGACTGCCCTCACCGAGGACAGGGAGTGGA
>CAYMAR010000010.1:0-28883 GCA_964388465.1 uncultured Desulfobacteraceae bacterium | reverse complement strand
TCAATCATCACCAATACGACGTTTGTGTGATCGGATGCGGGCCGGGGGGATTCGCGGCCGCCATGCGGGCCCTGGACCTGGGCAAGCATGTCTGTATCATCGAAGGCGGCGAAATCGGCGGGGCTGGCGTCATGTGGGGCGCACTGGCCTCCAAGACCATGTGGGAGCTGTCCCGGGACTTTTCCCGGGCGGCCAAGACCGGGCGCGGCTATCGGGCGTCCGGCCTGACCATGGACTACCAGGAAATGCGGGACTCCGTTTTCCAGGCCATACGGGAAAAGCAGTACCAGATGCTCTCCCAAGTCGAAACCTACGCCCCGCATCGTTATTCGGGACCGGGCAGCGTGACGCTCAAGCGCGGATGGGCCAGCTTCACCGCCTCGCACCGCGTGGCGGTCGAATTGAACGGCGGGGGCAAGGAAGAGATTCAAGCCGATTTTTTCGTGATCGCCACCGGCTCGACACCACGCGCCTTTCCCGGGATTACCACCGACGGCCTCCGGGTCATCGACTCTGACAGCGTTTTGAACCTCAAGGCCTTTCCCAAACGGCTCCTGATCGTCGGGGCCGGCGTCATCGGCTGTGAATATGCCACGATCTTTTCCAATTTCGGTCAGAGCCAGGTCTACCTGGTGGATTACGCCGAGCGCATCATTCCCTACGAGGACGATGACGTCAGCAACTTCATCAGTGCCAATCTCGAGGCCAACGGGGTGACGATCCTGCATTCCGCCATCCTCAGGGATATTCTCCATTTTGACGACTACCTGCAGGTGATTCTCGATTTCGACGACGGTCATGCGGAGGTGCTGGAGGTGGATGTGGCCCTGATATCCATTGGCCGCCGCCCCAATTTCGACTGCCTGCAGCTCGACAAGGCCGGCATCCTGACAACCAGCGAAGGGTATCTGGACAGCGACGAGGCCTGTTGCGTGCACCGGCATATCTACGCCGCCGGCGATGTGACCCACCGGCCGGCCCTGGTCAATCTGGCGGAGATGGAGGGCCGCTTTGCCGTCAAACACATGTATGGTATCGATCAGTGGCCGCTGAACTACCGCAACATGTCCACGGTCATGTTCTTCAAACCGGCGGTCGCCGCCGTGGGGCTCAACGAGAAGGCCTGCCAGAAAAAGGGCATCGCTTACCGGGTGGCCTATTACGCCAATGCGCTCTTGCCGCGGGCGATCGCGATGCGCGCCACCAAAGGCTTCCTCAAAATCCTGGTGAGCGACGACGAAGAACAGAAGGTTCTGGGCATGCGTGCGGCCGGTCCCCAGGCCTCCAATACCATCATGTCCATCGCCTTTCTGATGGACCAGGACAAGGGGATTCGCGATGCCCTCAAGTCGGTGCACCCGCATCCCACCATGTCCGAAGGCATCCAGGACTGCCTGCGCGTGTTGCTGAACAAATCGATTTTCAAGCCGCACGCCTTCCCCAACCACATCAAGATCCGCCACTGGCACCCGCAGAAGGGCTACCACGCCTGAGCCCGTTACCGGCCCGCAAACGCACCGCCCCGCCGCGTCCGGCCGGCCTGGCGTCAGGGAATCCCCTGTGCCGCGCGGTCAATGCGGCGGCGCTGGTGGTTGACGCGCACCGCCCAGGCCGCATGGTCCTCCAGGTAAAGGGCCGCCTGACGGTGAAACGCCCGGGCCTGCGACCAGTTGCTTTTGGTGAACCAGGCCTCGGCGAGATAGAAGTACCCGGGGCCGTACCGGGGCGCCAGCGAGAGGGCCTGTTCGAAAAGACGCATGGCCGGGTCGACCCGGCCTTCGGCCATCAGGCGCCGCCCCCGCTCGGTCAGCGCGGCGGCGGCCTGCCGCCGCTTGAGAGCCGCGTCCGCATCGGGGGGCGGTGTCGACGGGGGTGTCGCTTCAATCCCGGGCGCGCTCTCTTCCGGTATCGGCTCCCCCGGCGGCGGCGGCGGGATGGTCGTTTTACAGGCAACCAGCAGCAGGCCGACAAGCATCAGGCGCAGCCACAGGACCGCCGACCGCCGCAAAAGGACCACCGGCCACGGCGCGTTGAAATCCTCTGAAACCGGCCGGCGGTTGGCACCACGACCGCTGGCATGCGCCCGACGGCGTCCTGGCCGATCAGCGCGCATGCTGTCGGGCGACCGCCTAAGGCGCATGATCCCCTCCCTTCAAGCGATACCACCAGCGATACAAGGGCGACTGCGCCTTGACGAGAACCGGATCGTCTTCCGGCACCTTGTCGGCCTCAAACCATTCGTCCCCGATCTCAAGGCAGCCGCCGGTCATGTCCGGGAAGCCGTGGCGGATGCAGACGGAATGCCGGACCATATCGGCCGGCGCGCTGAAAGCGGCCCCTGACAGCTGGTGGGGGATGGCCTGCATGATCGCCGCCCAGATCGGCAGCGCCGCCTGGGCGCCCGCAACGTTCAGGGCGCCGCCATCATCGAATCCCACCCAGACCAGGGCCAGCAGATCGGGGGTGTAGCCCACGAACCAGGCGTCACGGTAATTGTTGGTCGTTCCCGTCTTGCCGGCCACCGGGAAATGTATCCCCCAACGGGTCAACGCCTGCGCGGTGCCGTGCTGCACGGCGCTCTGCAGCATGCTGGTGATCAGAAAAACCTTGGCCGGCGTGGCGACCCGCCGCAAGCGCATGGGGCGGTGTGCGATGAGTTCCCCGCCTTCGTCGTAGACGGCCCGCAGGCTCAACGGAAAGGGCTGCATCCCCGAGGCGGCGAAGGCGCAGTAGGCCCGGGCCAGTTCCAGCGGAAAAACCTCCACGGCCCCCAGCGCCAACGAAGGATACGGCACCAGTCGTCCGGTGAAATCGAAATGCTGCGCCGTCGCCGCGACCTTGTCCATACCGACACGCATGGCCAGATCGACGGTGGCGCGGTTGATGGAGCGGGCCAGGGCCTCGCGCATGCTCACCACCGGCTCATCCGCCGGCGCGTAGTTGCGCGGCTGCCAGTCCTTGCCGTCGACACGGTAGGTCTGCGCCGTGTTGTCCAGGGAAGTCACCGGCGTGAATTCGTCCAGTGCCGCCAGATAGGTGAAAACCTTGAAGGTGCTGCCGGCCTGACGCCGGGCCTGGCTGATGCGGTTGAACTGTGAATGACGGTAGTCGCGCCCGCCCACCATGGCCAGGATGGCGCCGGTGGACGGCTCCATCACCACCACCGCCCCCTGGAGTTGACGGGCGGGGTCCTCGCGGTGCAAATCCGGATGAAGGGTTTCCAGGCGCTCGAGCCCATTCAAGAGCGCCGCCTCGGAGGCCTCCTGGACCAGGGGATCCAGTGTGGTGTGAATCGTCAGCCCCAGGGAGGCCAGCTCTTCCGGGGCGTAGAGCGCGTTCAGTTGGCCTTGCAGATAGTCGATAAAATAGGGCACCCGCCGCGACGGAAAAACCGGATCGCGGGGATCCAGCGGTTCCGACAGGCCCCGGTTCAGGGCGTCGGCATCCAGCCACGCATTGGCGTGCATGGCCCTGAGGACCTCGTTGCGGCGGCGGCGGCAGCGGTCGGGATCCCGGTAGGGCGAATAGATGTTGGGGCTCTTGATCAATCCGGCCAGGGCCGCCGCCTCTCCGACGCTCAGCGCTTGGGGCGATTTGCCGAAGTAGAAGTCGGCGGCTTCACCCACCCCGTTGACCGAGACCGATCCATTCTGACCCCAGTAGATCTCGTTGAGATACATTTCCAGAATCTGATCCTTGGTGTAACGCCACTCGATGACCAGCGCCAGCAGCACTTCCCGGAGCTTGCGGCGCAGCGTCCGCTCCGGCGTCAGAAAAAAATTCTTGGCCAGTTGCTGGGTGATGGTCGAGCCGCCCTGACGTACGGCGAGATGGCGCAGATTGGTGAGGAGGGCCCGCGCGATCCCGCGGATGTCAAACCCGTGATGGCGGTAAAAGCGGCTGTCTTCCGCCGCCAAAACGGCACGCGTCAGATGGGCCGGCAGGCGGTCGACAGCCACCAGTTTGCGCCGCTCCCGTTCGGTGCCGAAGAACAGGGCCAGTTCTTCCGGTTCCAGGATCAGGACGGGCAGCGATTTCCGCGGGGGGGCAAGTGCGTCCAGGGCCGTCACCCGGCCGTCGTCAAGACGGATCCGCACCGGAAAACCCGCACGGTGTTGATCCGGAATCGTCAAATCGTGTAAATAGATTTCGATGCCGTCGCCGCGGACACGCATCTCGCCCTTTTGACGCGGCGCATGATCCACCGGCCGGTAGTCCAGGCGATTGAGCTTGCGCAACAGGGCCGGCCGATTGAGGGCCAGTCCGGGATAAAGCAACGTGACATCGGAGTAGACCCGCGAGGGGATGCTCCAGCGACGCCCGGCAAAGCGCTCCTCAACCCGGTGGTGGAGGAAACGGCTGTAAACCGCCAGGCCGGCCGTGCCCGCGACCGCCAGAACGATCAGTCCGGCCAGGAGACGACGCAAAGTCAAATGTTGGCTAACGGCTCTTCGCATGCGTTCGATGGCAACTCCGAGGCGGCCCGGCATTCGCCCCCGTCCGACCCGGCTGAAGGGGTCCAGCGGGGAACGATGCGGGCAAAGACCCTGCTTCGTGTCCGCCCAGACATGACCGGTTCGGGTTCAGGCCAGGGCCGCGGGTCGTTAAAACCCAAGGCATCACCAGACGACGTCGGTGGTGACAAGCGTTCGCAAATGCCGGCCTGCACCGAAAAAAATTGTCTGCGGCCGGACACTACTTACCTCTTACCCGACGGCATTGCAACTTGACCCGCCGGCCCCCGGGGCACCCTTCGGTCTCCCCCGATAAAAGGTTCGAACACGCATGACCGCCACCGCCACCGACAACCGCCGCGCCATCTGGGGCTGGGCGCTCTACGACTGGGCCAACTCGGCTTTCGCCACCACCGTGATGGCCGGCTTCTTCCCCATCTTTTTCAAGCAGTTCTGGAGCCACGGCGCCGATGTCAATCTCAGCACCGCCCGCCTCGGACTGGGCAACGCGCTGGCCGGGCTGCTCGTGGCGATGGCGGCGCCCGTGCTGGGCGCCATGGCCGACCGCTGCCGCTCCCGCAAGCTTTTTCTGATGCGTTTCGCCTTCCTCGGCGTCGGCGGCACGGCCCTGCTGTTCTATGTCCGGCAGGGACAATGGGTGGGGGCCATCCTGGTCTATACGGCGGCCATCATCGGCTTTTCCGGCGCCAATGTCTTCTACGATGCCCTGCTGCCCCACGTGGCCCGACCGGAGCAGTACGACCGTGTCTCGGCCCTCGGTTTTGCGGCCGGTTATTTGGGCGGCGGGTTGCTCTTCCTGCTCAACGTGGTCATGACCCTGCGCCCGGAATTATTCGGCCTGCCCGACAGTGCGGCGGCTGTGCGCTGGTCGTTTCTAACCGTGGCCGTCTGGTGGGGCGGGTTCGGGCTGATCGCCCTGGGAGGATTCAGCGAACCGGCCGGCGCGGGAGAACGAATGCGCTTCGCTGACGGCATCCGCTTTGGTTTTGGTCAGCTGGCAGCGACCTTCAAGCAGGCTCGCCGATACCGGACGGTGTTTCTCTTCCTGCTGGCCTACTGGGTCTATATCGACGGGGTGGACACCATCATCCGCATGGCCGTGGACTATGGCCTGTCTTTGGGGTTCGCCGCCACGGATCTCATCACGGCGCTGCTCATGGTTCAGTTCATCGGCTTCCCGGCCGCCCTTCTGTTCGGGCGGTTGGGGCAGGCCTGGGGGGTTCCGCGGTGCCTCTACCTGGCACTGGGCATTTATGTCGGCATCACCCTTTGGGGCGCTTTCATGCAGCACCGCTGGGAATTCTTCGGGCTGGCCGCCGGGGTGGGCCTGGTCCAGGGCGGGGTCCAGGCCCTGAGCCGTTCGTACTATGCCGCCCTGGTGCCGGCCGAACGCTCAGCTGAATTCTTCGGGCTCTACAATATGATGGGCAAATTCGCCGCCATTATCGGACCGGCCATGATGGGCGTGGTGGGGCTGGTGGCCCGCAACCTGCTTCGCACCTTCGGGCCCGCCGACATGCCTCCGGACGCCGTTGCGCGGCTGGCGTCCCGCTTGAGCATGGGCTCGGTGGTGCTGCTTTTCGTTGTCGGCGGCGTCCTCTTCTACCTGGCCAACCAATCCCACCGTCAAGCAGGCGGCCAGTAGCGCTCGACATGGCGCTGGATGGCCAGCGGCCGGTCCGAAAAGAGCCAGTCGACCCCGCGATTCAGTTCGCGGAACAGACATCCCCGGGAGTTGACGAAACCGGTCCCGACAGAGCGCCCCCGCCGGTGCAGGGCCGCGATCTGTCGGCGGCCGATAAGGGTGTAATGGCCGGTAAGCCCCCCAAACCCGAAACTTGCCACCGCCCGGGAGGCGGCACCGACGTTCAACCGCGCGATCGGCAGGCAGGCATGGCGCGGCACGGCATCGATTGCGGTCAGAAAATCCAGGGACAGGCTCATCAGATGAAAATCGACCCCGGGCGTCAGCCCGGCGAGGTCAGCGGCCAGGGAACGATTGACAGCTGCGATGGGAATGCCGGCGGTCTTTTTGACTTCGATCATCAAATGCCGTTTCCGCCCGTAGCGCCGGACCACCGCCGCCAGGGTGGGGATCAAGGGGTAAACCCGCTGCATGGCCTGCCGGTCCAGGGTGTGGATCGGACGGGCACGGCCGAACAGGCGCCGACCGTCCGGATCGTGATGGATCACGGCGATCCCGTCACGGGTCCAGCGCACATCGCATTCGATCCCCCAGACCCCATGGGCCACAACCGCATCGAAAGCGGCCAGGGTGTTTTCGAAGACGTTCGCATTATCGAAAATGCCCCGATGGGCCACGATGCGGGCATCCCTCACGATTTCCGGTCGCGGCGGCCGGCGGTAGCGGGCGACAAGGGCATCGGCCTTTTGCATGAGCGCGTTTTCGAGACGATCAAACATACCGGAGCGCTTCTATCAGGATTGCAGGGCCCTCAGCGGACATGGGGCCTTGTCTCCGAAGCCGCCACCGAACGGATCAATCCGGCAGGGCCATGCCCCCGCGGACAACGGCCGGCCCGGTCGGTAGCGTCAGCCTTCCACGCCCCCCACGTTTCTTCCCCGCCGCATGCGGCCGGCCGATATACGGTATCAGGAGGGGCGCATCGGCGATGGGTCAATTGACCACCAACACCGACGCTTCTTTGGCCAGCTGGATGACCTTCTGGGAGGTGCTGCCCATGAAAAACTCGCGGATACCGGTCAGCCCGCGTTTTCCCAAGACGATTAGGCTCTGGCTTTGCTCGGCCTCGCGGACGATGTCTTGGGCCACGCCCTTTTGCTTCGCCTCGATCTTGACCTGCACGCGCTGGCCGTCCCAGCCGGCCCCCACGAGAATTTCCTTGGCCCGGGCGCAGGCTTCTTTAACCAAACCGCGTTTTTTGTCTTCGAGTTGGCAGAAGGCGGATTGCTGGGACCGAAAAAGCGGCGTCAGCTCGGGGCTGTTCATATCGCACAGGCCGGCGGTGTCCGCCAGAACGCTGAAAAGGGTGACACCGTAATCAGGGCGGAAGTGGGTCGAGACGTAGGCTACCGCCCGCATGGCGTTTTCCGAATCATCCATGGCGATCAAAATTTTCTCCCCCATCGGGATCTCCTTTCCGTAAAGGGTGCGGATAATGAAAAGCGCTTTGTTTGAACAACGGCTTATCTAAATACAATAACAATGAGGGTTCTCCGGAATCTGGCAAGGTGTCCGCCGTCGGGCCGGCGCCGCGATAAAAGACGATGACCACCAAAAGGGCTCTGTCGATCGAGGCCCCGGATTATTGCAGGCCGGAGGAAACGGACCCGGGTTCCACCTTGGCCTTGTCTCCCCGGACCGACCGGCCGCGGCTCGGGGCCTCGGGCGGCGGCGTCATCACCTGATAACCGGGACGATCCCGACGGTAGAAAAGCAGGACCCGATCGGGATTCTGGCCGTAGAGGGATTGGGACAGCCGGGCGGGGCTGTTCGTGGTGGTCTCGACCCAAAGGGCCGGCGGACCGAAGCGGTGCAGGAAATCGCTGACCGCGGCCGCGCAGAAGAAACCCGGTGTCTCGGTATCGAACGCGATCGCCGGGTCGGGTTCGATCCCGGCGCCGGCCATGAGCACGTGGTGCAGGCGCAGCGCCTCGCTGTCGGAAAGATCCCATTCGAAAATTTCAGTCAGGGCGTCATTGTTGTACCACCGAAACGGCATGTAGGTGGCAATGTCGGGCGCCCCGTCGATAATGACGTCGCGAATGCGCGCGCGCTCCGGCGGATTGAGGCCATACCCGCCCCCCGGGTCCCAGAAGATCACCGGCCGGTCAGGCGCCACCAATCGCAGGGCGGTATGGTTGGGCCACAGATCGAAATAGCCGATGATAATCTGCAAACGGGGGGATTCGGCGGCGACTTGCAGGCTTGCGGCGGGCGCGGGGCGGCGCGGCCATTCCGTAGGCATGTACGGAGAGGGGCGGTGAAAGCACCCGGTAGCGGTCAGTACAAGCAGCCAAAGCGTCAAGGCCGTCAGTTTTGAGGGCAAAGTCGCGCTCCTTCGCGGTTGGGATGATCGCGTTACGGGCAACCCGCATGACAGGCGATGAACGGTGTGCGCCAGCAGACACCGTTCGCCGCCTGAAGCACCCGACGAGCAAGCCGTGCCACGGTGCCTATTCCTCCCCCCCGGCCGATACCCCCTTGCTGAAATCGACAGGCACGTTGGCCGGACGCTGGCCCAGTTCACGGTCCAGCATCATCAGACCCTGGGGGTTGCCGTCGATCAGACGCAGCTGGTCGATGATTTCATTGTCGTTCTCCTCTTCCTCGACCTGCTCGGTGACATACCACTGCAGAAAAATGCGCGTGGCATGATCTTTCTCCTCGATGGCCAGGTCCATCAGGTTGTTGATGGACTGCGTCACCGTCTGCTCGTGAGCCAGCGTCTTGGTAAACATGTCGAGGGCGGAATCGAATTCGGCCGGCGGCTGGGCGATCGGCAGCAAGGTGACCTGGCCGCCCTGGCTATGGATGTATTCGTAGAACTTCATGGCGTGAAACATCTCCTCGTGGTACTGCACCATAAACCAGCTGGCAAAACCCTTGAGGCCCATGCCGTTGCTGTTGGAAGACATGGACATGTAGAGAAAAGCCGAATAAATTTCCTTGTTGATCTGCTCGTTGAGGGCGGCATTCATTTTGTCGCTGATCATGTGATTGTTTCTCCTTTCACTTTAGTTGCGCCATCGGCGTGATTGTCGCGAAATCCGGAAGGACCCTGATCAATGTTTAACCGTTACCATCGAGCGCCGGGGCGTCAATCGGCGGCCGTACCGTATCCCGGCCTGGGGCCAAGTCACCGCCGGCGCCGGTCGTTTGAAACGCTCCCTGGGTTCGCCGGGGATGCGTCTCAGATGATGCGCGGTTCCGGTTCAAGTTCGATGCCGAAGCGCGATTTGACGCTGGCGGCGATATCCCGGGCCAGCGCCCAAATTTCCGCTCCCCGGGCGCCGCCGTAGTTGACCAGAATCAGCGCCTGGAGCGGATAAACCCCGCAGGCCCCCACGCGGCGGCCTTTCCATCCGCACTGCTCGATCAGCCACCCGGCCGCGATTTTTAGGCGCCCGCTGGGCGCCGCGAAATGGGGCACCTCGCCATGCGCGGCGACGATGGCCGCCAACCGGTCGGGGCCAACCTGCGGGTTTTTGAAAAAGCTGCCGGCGTTGCCCAACTCGGCCGGGTCGGGCAGCTTGCGCCGCCGGATGTGCCGGATGATATCACTTAGCTTGTGCGCATCCAGATCCGCCGGCGCGATCGGTTCGATCGCGCCGGCCACATCGCCGTAGGTGGTTTCCAGTCGCGCCGTCTTGGACAACCGGAAGGTCACGGCGGTGATGAAGTACCGGTCGCGCGGCGTCTGTTTAAAAATGCTGGTGCGGTAACCCAACGCGCATTCGGAGGCCTGGAAGCGTCGCGGCGCGCCGCTGGTCAGGTCAATCGTGTCGACCCCTTCCAGACAGTCGCCGATCTCCACCCCGTAAGCGCCGATATTCTGGACCGGACTGGCCCCCACCGCTCCCGGGATCGAAGCGAGGTTCTCCAGGCCGTAGAGGCGATGGCACAGGGTCCAGCGCACGAAGGCGTCCCAGTCCTCACCGGCACCCGCCCGCACCCAGGCGTGGTCGCGGTCCTCCCTGACAACCCGGATGCCGCGAATCTCGTTTCTGATCACCAGGCCGTCAAAATCGCGGGTAAAAAGTATGTTGCTTCCCCCTCCCAGAATCAGGCGCGGCCGATCGCCGGCCGCTTCGAGCACCGCGCGTAAATCGTCGCGGCTGGCGATAGCGGCGAAATAATTCGCCGTGGCGGCCACGGCAAAGGTATTGTAGGGCGTCAGATCGATCTGGCGTCGGATGGCCATGGGCTTCATGTCCCTCCGACCGGTGCAGGGTGGCTGCCACCGGCCGCACCCCGCTGCCGGCGCATGGCTTCGGCTTCCGCAGGACGCCCCAGGGCTTCGAGGCAGGCGACCGTCATGTCGACCACCTCGCGCGTCGGTGCCATCTGCTGCAAACCTTCGAGCGCCGCATCGAATTCGCCCAGATTCATGCGGTTGACGGCCAAACAGGTGTCTAACGGGACGTTGTCCGGATGATGGTCGAGCCCCTCCCGGGCCAGGGAGACGGCCTGTGCGAAACGTCCGTCCTGCTGCGCCAGCAGGGCCAGCCCGAGAAACGCCCTGGGATCGGGGTGATAGGCGAGCGCCCGTTCGTAGAGGCCGCGGGCAATGCCCCGTTTCCCCGGTATGGCCGGAATTCGGGCGAAATCGCCTTGCTGGAAGGTGAGCCCCAGACGCGAGAGAAAATCAGCGTGCCACGGGTAGAATTCAGGCGCGTCCACCAGTTCGATGCGGGCCACGAAATCGGGCAACTGACGGTAGAACCCCTCGCGCAGCGCACGGCCCCAGGCAAGCACCTGCTCCGGCGTCATCTGCGGGTCGGTCTCGTGGTAAAGCAGGTCTTCGATGGGCCGGCACCAGATGTCGTCGTTGTTCCCGCTGCGGGCCAGATAGTCCTGGTAGAGTGCGGTACCCGGAAAAATCGTCAAAATATAGAAGATGGCATCCAGCGGTTTGATGCGCCGGATCAGCGCCAGCGTTTCCTGGATGGTGGCGTCGCTGTCGCCGGGGCAGCCGTAGATGAAATAGGCGCGCGGGAGGATACCGTAGCGGGTGGTCAGCGCGAAGGCGTTGGCGATGTCCGCCGCGCGAATCCGTTTGCCGAGATAGGCACGAACTTCAGCGTTGCCGCTCTCGACGCCGTAGCTGATCTGGATGCAGCCGGCCCGGCGCATCCAGGCCAGCACGTCGGCGTCCACCGTGTCCACCCGGGAAATGGCGGCCCACTCGATATCCAGCCGGCGCGCCAGGATTTCGCGGCAGACCGCGACAACCAGATCCTTGCGCAGCGTAAAGGTGTCATCCGAAAAATAGAAGAAACGCACCCCCCGCTTGACCAGCCGCTCCAGCCGATCGACGAAGCCGGAGACCGAGTGGAAGCGCACGCGGCGATCCCAGATGGCCGGCGAGCCGCAGAATCGGCAGGCCGACGGGCAACCGCGCGTGAGGGCGACGTGCTGAAAAGTGAAATGGCGGGCCGGGTCGGGCAGATCGTCGAGTTCGGTCTCCGGGGGAGCGCAGGGAGTTGCCTGCGGGCGGCCATCGACCCGGTGGGCCAGCCCCTCGACCCGTTGAACCCCTTCGGCATCCCCCGTGCGCAGGCACGCCAGAAGCGCCACGATGGTCCGCTCGCCTTCACCCACCACGACATAATCCACCTCGGGATGATGCGTCAGCAGGTGCTCCCAGAGAAAACTGGCGCCGACGCCACCGAAAACCGTGGTGATGCCGGCGTCGACCGCCTTGGCCAGCCGGGCGATCTCGATCCCGCCCCAACGGTTGGCGTTGAGGATCGAACACCCCACCACATCGGGCTGGTAGCGTTCGATCATCGCCCGGATGCGTGCGGCCTGCCCCCGGAAACCGTAGCCGTTGAAAAGGGCGACCTCGTGGCCGGCATCCTTGAGCGCGGCACCGACGGCGTAGATGCCCATGGGCATGGCGCGTACGTCGTCCTCGTGGATTCGCGTTTCCAGGAAAGGGGGATGAGCCAGCAAAACCCGCATCTTGGCACTTTCGTTGAAACCGTTTGCATCGCGACCCCGATGGCGCCCGGCGGAACGGGAACCGGTCTCTCTTTTGCCCGCCCGTTCGATGGCCGTGTTCATATCACGGGGGGCGTTGGAGGCCAAACAATTCTTGGGAGTCGACCGTCGGACTAAAAAAACGAATATAATTCTTATAAATATTATTTATACAGAATAAAATTCTTGACAAAAGGCAAATTTTTTATAATTTATCGCAAATCAAGGAGAATTACTTAATGATTGACCCCATTGGCATCCAAATCCTGAAAATTCTGCAGCGCAAGGCCCGCATCCCCAACGCCGAGGTGGCCCGCCAGGTCGGGATGGCGCCGTCGGCGGTGCTCGAACGCATCCGCAAACTCGAGAACCAGGGGTATATCGACGGCTATGAGGTGCGCCTCAACCCCTCGCGTTTTCATCGCCGGCTGGTGGTGTTCGCCTGGGTGCGGACCGCTGAGGGCCGGAATGTCGAATCACTGGGCGATCGACTCGCCGCGCTGCCTGCCGTCCAGGAAGTCCATTACGTCAGCGGTGAAGACGCTTTTGTGGTCAAATTGCGGGTGGCCGACACCCGTGCACTGGACCGGCTGCTGCGGGAGCAAATCCGGATCATTGAGGGCGTGCAGAGCGTCCGCACCCATATCGCCCTCAACACCGTCAAGGAAAGCGCGCACATCCCCATCGAGGCCGACAGCGACGGGGATACCGACCCGGCCGTGCGCCCATCCCCGCAAACATCCAACTAAAGGCTGTGTTTGCAGGCTGCTCTCCGGCGCGGACCAGCGGCAAGGGTTTTTTGCCGCGGCCTCCGTCGGAGCGCCCTATCGAAAGGAGAACCGCCGTGCCCATGTCAGACGACTTCACCCGACGCCTCGAGCCGATCCTCGCCTCCGTCGCCGAACATTTTGGAACCCCCTTTCACATTTATGACGAGAAGGGCATTCGCGCGAATGCGCAAACGTTCCAGGCGCTTTTTCAAACCCCCGAGGGCTTTCGCGAGTATTTCGCCGTCAAGGCGTTGCCCAACCGGCGCATTCTTGAAATTATGGCTGCGGAGGGCTTCGGTTTCGACTGCAGTTCGGTTCCGGAGCTCGTGCTCTCCCGGATGGTGGGTGCCGGTGAAGAGGACATCATGTTCACCGCCAACAACACGACCGTTGAAGAGTTCGAGGCCGCCCGGGCCGACGGCGGCAGCATCATCAACCTGGACGACATCCGCCTGGTCGACAAGCTCGTCCCCTTCCCCGAAAGGATCTGCTTTCGCTACAACCCGGGCGCGCGCCGGACCGGCAATGCCATCATCGGCAACCCGGTCGAGGCCAAATACGGCATCCGCCACGACCAGATCGTCCCGGCCTACCGCGAAGCGCTCAAACGCGGGGCCCGGCGCTTCGGGCTGCACACCATGGTGGTCTCCAACGAACGCGACTACCGCCATATCGCCGAGACCACCCGCATGCTCCTCGACGTCGCGACCATGATCGGACGGGAACTTGGCATTCGCTTCGAGTTCATCAATATCGGCGGAGGCATCGGGATTCCGTATCGGCCCGACCAGGCGCCTTTCGACCTCGAAGCCCTGTCGCGTGAAATCACCCGGGCGTTTGCGCGTTTCCGCCGCGCCCGCGGCTACGCCCCCCAACTCTTCATGGAGTGCGGCCGCTGCATGACCGGGCCTCACGGTGTCCTCGTCACCCGCGTGATCAATCACAAGGACACCTACCGCCGCTTTGTCGGAGTGGACGCCTGCATGTCAGCGCTCATGCGACCGGCAATGTACGGGGCCTACCACCACATCAGCGTGCCGGGCCGGCATACCGGCGGGCCCCTGCAGGCCGTGGACGTGGTGGGCGCGTTGTGTGAAAACAACGACAAGTTCGCCGTCCAGCGCAGACTGCCGGTGGTGGACGAGGGCGAACTCCTGGTGATTCACGACACCGGCGCGCATGGCCATGCCATGGGCTTCAACTACAACGGACGCCTGCAGCCCAAGGAACTGCTCCTGCGCACCGACGGGCAGGTCGAGCTGATCCGGCGCGAGCAGAGAATCGAGGACTACCTTGCCACCTTGCAGTTTGCGCCGGACATCATGCCGCCGGCCGAGGCGGCCAAGGTTGCTTGACATCAGCGCGGCAAGTCAATAAATAGCGAACGTTTCAACGGACCCCGGCGGCCAGACCCGCGGCGGCCGGCCCCCATTGACGGTCAAGGGAAATGAACCAATTACCCCGCGCATACCGCGTCCAAGGCGTTCTTTTGGATTTCGACGGCACGCTGACACGTCCTTTCGCCATCGATTTTCAGGCCATCAAAGCCGCCATCGAATGTCCCGCGGACCAGAGCATTCTGGAATATATCGCCGCTTTGCCCGATGAAAACCGGCGACGCCGATGCCAGGCCACCCTCCACGATATGGAAATGGCGGCCGCCGCCCGGTCGCGTCCTCATGCCGGCGCCGAGGAATTGGTCGCCTTTCTCAAAACTTTAGGACTGCCCGTGGGCATCCTGACCCGCAACAGCGCAGCCGCGGTGGGCTGCGCGCTGGGCAATTTCGAGCGGACAAAGACGTCCGATTTCGACCTGATCGTCACCCGCGACGATCCCGTAAGCCCCAAGCCCAGCCCCGAAGGCGTCCTGCAGGCCGCCGGAAGGTTCAAGATCGATCCGGACGAACTTCTGCTGGTGGGCGATTTCCATTTCGATATCCAGGCCGGCCGGAATGCCGGGGCCTTGACCGTCCTGCTGGACAACGGGGACGTCGGCCACCCGGTAAAGGACGTTCGCGCCGATTTCACGGTTCGATCGCTCACCGAGGTTCAAACGATCGTCCGCTACGGCCTGCCCCTGCCCGCCGGTAAATTTCCGGCCGACCTGCTGGACGATTATTTCGAGCGCCTGCCCGCCGACGATCCCCGCCTGCTGATAACCCCCGGCATCGGGGAGGATACCGCCGCCCTCGATCTCGCCGGCAACGACACGCTGGTGATCACCTCCGACCCGATCACCTTCGTCACCGACCGACTCGGATATTATACCGTCGTGATCAATGCCAACGACATCGCCACCTCGGGCGCCATCCCCCAGTGGCTCATGACCACCCTGCTCTTTCCGCCCGCGACCAGCGCATCGTCCGTGCGCATGGTCATGCGAGATATCTCCCGGGCCTGCCGGCAGTGGAACATCACCCTCTGCGGCGGCCACACCGAGATAACCGATGCGGTCTCCCGTCCGGTGGTCATCGGCACGCTGACCGCCGCGCTGGAGCGCCAAGACCTGATCCAAAAGGATCGCATGCAGGCCGGCGATCATATTCTGCTCACCAAAGGGGTGGCCGTGGAGGGTACGGCCATCATTGCCCATGAGTTCGCCGGGCGTCTGCAAACCTTGGGCGTCGGCAAGGCGTTCATTTCGAAATGCCAGGCGTTTGCCGAAGAAATCAGCATCCTGCCGGAAGCGGCGGCCGCCCGGCGTTTTCCCGGGGTCACCGCCATGCACGACGTCACCGAGGGCGGCCTGGCCACGGCCCTGGCCGAATTGAGCACGGCCGGGGGGCAGCGTTTGAAAATTGATGTGACGGCGATTCCGGTCTACCCCCAGACGGCGCGACTGTGCCGCCTGCTGGGGGTCGATCCGTTGGGCTTGATCGGCTCGGGCAGCCTGCTGCTCACCTGCCACCCGGAAATCAGCGCCAAGGTGACGGCGGCCATTCAGAAAAGCGGCGTGCCGGTGACCCGCATCGGCGAGGTGTTGGGGGCCGGCGAGGGCATCGAAGCGCGGCACTGCGGGCGGGCGGTCGACTGGCCCGTATTCGCCGTGGACGAATTGACCCGTCTGTTTTGATGGAAGCATTCAATGTTGGCACGGAAGCCTGGCCTTAAGGCGGTATCTAAGCGGCCCGGCGAAGCGGGTGAGGGACTACTCCTTGATCAGACCCCGGTAGAAAATCTCAAAAGCCACTTCTAAGGTCTTGCGCAGGTAATCTTTCTGTTCATCGATGATTTTCTTACTGGCCTCCCATAAGACAACCCCGGAGAAAAGCGACCAGAATATATCGGCCAGGGCCACCGCGTGGCGGTCGACGAACTTGCCGGCCTGAATGCCTTCGTCGAAAATGGCGGCGATGGCGCTGATCGATTTCTGGGACAGGGTTTTGATCTCGTTCATGAGTTCTTCGGAGAGGTTTTTGAGGGTTTCGCTGGACTGGAGATGAAACATGTTGATGATGATCAGCGGATCGAACTCATAGACGTCGTACATGGCCGCCATCAGGGCCTTGACCTTCTCCTCCGGCCCGGAAACGTCTTCGTTGTTGACGTGTTCGACCCGGATCAACAGGTACTGCAGGATGCGCAGCGACAGCGAAGCATACAGCTCTTCCTTGTTTTTAAAATAAAGATACAGGGTTCCCGGGCTGAGTTCGGCTTCCTGGGCGATGTCCTCCATGGTGGCCTTGTTGAACCCCTTTTGGGAAAAAACACGTTTGGCGGCCACCATGATCTGCTGCCGCCGGCGCTCCTTTTCCCTTTCTTTACGCTCCTGGATCCCCATCGATTTATCTCCTGAACGCTATTTTTTTTTTGATTAACCCTACATAAGTTAAATCCTATATTTGGTCAAGCAAAAAGCACGGCCCGGATGGATTCCGAAGGATAATTATAACCATTAGGCATTACAGTTATTTTTGCACCCTTCGGATAGGCCCCGGGGGGTGGGAAAGCCCGATTAGGGGAACAGCCGTGTTGAGATAAAGAGCGCGGCCACGGCGGGCGGGGAAGCGACATACGCAAACGTGAAATGGGGTCGGGTCGGATTTGGATCGGGGCCGGTGCGGAAAACGGCGGCAACCGGTGCCGTCCGAAGCCGCATCGCGACGTCAAACCGGTGGCGGCCGGTCCAACCGCTTCCGGTGAGCCGCCGCTGCCTCGATACGACCTCACGGCACCCTAAATCACCCGCATGCATCCAGCGTCCTCGTGCGACCCCACGGTCCCGATGGAGGCCGCGGTGGCGATGCCGGCCGCGTGCAGGGCACCCAGCACGTCATCGATCTGGTCGGGGTTCACGGCCGCCAGCAGGCCGCCACTGGTCTGGGGATCGTAAATGATTTCGCGCCGCCACACCGGCCAGTCACCCTCGAAGCGGATGGCATCGGCGACCATCCGCTTGTTGTGGGCGTTGACGCCGGTGGTCACCCCACGGCGATACATATCCAGCGCTTCGGCCATGATCGGGATCTGATCCAACGCCAGGGTCATCGTCACCCCGGCCCCCCGGGCCATTTCGAAGGCGTGTCCGGCCAGGCCGAAGCCCGTGACGTCGGTGGCCGCACTGACGTCGAAGGCCTGCAGGACTTCGCAGGCTTTTCGATTCAGGCTGACCAAATGGTCGATGCAGGCTTCGAGAGCCGCCGCCGAGACATAGCCTTTGATATTGGCGTTGAACAGCACGCCGCTGCCAATGGGTTTGGTGATCACCAGGACGTGCCCGCTCCGGGCCGTGCGGTTTGACCAGTAGCGCTGGGGATGGACCAGACCGTTCACCGCCAGACCGAACTTGGGCTCGTCGTCATCGATCGTGTGTCCGCCGGCCAGAACGGCACCGGCCTCCGTGATCTTGCTGAGGGCTCCGGCCACCACCTGATGCAGGATTTCCATGGGCAGTTTGCCGGAAGGAAAGGCGGCCAGATTCAGGCAGGTTACCGGCCGTGCGCCCATGGCATAGACATCGCTCAGGGCATTGGCGGCCGCGATCTGGCCGAAGGTGAAAGGATCATCCACCGGCGGGGTAATGAAATCGGCCGTAGTTACCAGGGCCAGGTCGTCGTTGAGTCGATAGACCCCGGCGTCGTCGCTGGTTTCAAAACCCACCAGCAGGTTGGAATCCGCATTTTGCGGCAGATTGGCCAAGAGTTTGCCGAGCCCGACCGGGTCGATTTTGGCTGCTCAGCCGCAGGTTTTGGAAAGACTCATCAGGGTGGGCTTCTTGAACATGCCTTTGATCATGGTCCTCGCTCGCTATCGGAGGGGGTGCATTCCCGGAGTCACCGCCGATATCAACTGCCGGTGCGCCGCCAGGTCCCGGCCAGAATCTTGAGACCGGCGGCCGCGTTGGAATCCTGGCGTACCAGATAGGCGCTGTCAACCCGGTGGCACAATTCAGGGCGGATTTGCAGCAGAATGCGGGCAGCGATCCGGGCGGTATCGCCGCTGATGCGGGCACAATGCGCTTGGTGCGCGCGGCTGCCATGTTCCAAGCCCTTGGTGAGCACGCGACAGCAGTTTGACTTATAGATGAAACGGAATTCCTTAAGGAGGGCATCGACCGCCGACTTGACCTGCTGACCGCGACCCAGGCCGGGTCCGTTGCGCCCCAGGTACAGGCCCAGAGCCATGATGGCGCCGCTCAGGGCGCCGCACAAACAGCCGCTGCCGGCCAGGCCATCCGGAAATCCGGACGCCAGACGCACCGCCAAGTCATCGGGAAGCCCGCCCCTGAAACTGCGGTTGAGAACGCAGAGCACGGCTTCGGCGCATTCCAGCTGGCGGGATGTAAACAGGTTCGCGACCCGTCCCCGGATCAGCTTTTCCAATTCCTGATTCGACCGCTCCAATGATCAGCTCCCGTTCGTTCGCACCCGAGGTGAAAGACGGCGGCCGCGCCGAATATATCGGCGGCGCCCCATGCGGGTGGCTGGGCGTCATCGGCTGGCGGGCTCGGTTGGCCGTCCCGTTCGTCAGGGCTTGCCCTTCTCCACCGGGAAACCCGCCCCTTTCCAGGCAAATATACCGCCCGGATGCCGGTAGACATTTTTGTATCCAAGTTTTACCGCCCAGGCCGCCCCATTGTGACTGCGCGTGCATTTAACAAACCCGCAATAAATCACAACGGTTCGGTTCTTGTCGGCGCCCAGCAGGGCCTCGAAATCCGCCGGGCTACGGCCGTCGGTTTCAGCAGCATCCCAGGCGGGCATCTCCGCTATGGGAAACAGGAATTGGACCGCGCCGGGCAGGTGGTTCTTTTCGTAGCTGGACGCCAATGGCATCGTGTCCACGATGATCATATCCCGGCCGGCATCGATCCACTGCTTGAGCTCCGAGGTACCGACCACGTCGTAGCCACCGCGCTGGATCTCGCGCACAAGCTTGATCGCCCCGGTTTCTTTTTCGACTTCCTTTTCAAATCGGTCCTTGGCCGTTGCCGGTCCGGAAAGGCCCAGCACGAGGATACCGATGGTGACAGACACCCGTAGCCAAAACAACCTTTTCATTCTTCTGCCTCCTCACACGATTTTGGCAGGACATGCTGCCATCGAATTAAACCAAGCGGCCGTGATCAGGGGGGACCGCCCCGGTCGACCGCCGATGCCGCCTCCAGCGCCAGCCATACAGCCACATCACGACGGCCAGCAGGACCAGATTGCGGTACAGCGCTGCATCGAGCCCGCCAAACGCCCGGGCCTCGATGTCCTGGGGACCGAAACAGCCGCAGTCGACGGCCAGTCCCATTTTCAAACCCATGCCCAGAACGACGATGAAAAGCACCAGCAGGCCGGCAATGACCGCCAGACTGCCGCGGATATCGAAAAGCAAACCGAATCCGGCGACGATTTCAAGCACCGGCAGCATCCGGGCCACGGCCCACAGCAAGTTTTCAGGCACGATACCGAAAGCATCGATCAGAACGGCGAAAACTTCCGGATCCATCAGCTTCCGGCTGCCGGCATAGATGAACAGGGCACCGAGACCCCAACGTCCGAATGCATAAAAATAATCCCGGTATCGCATCCCGCCCCTTCTCGGTCGGTGTTGGGAATCCCCGGCGCCAACCCGGTATGCCGGGAAATCTCGATGACTTCGCACGCGGGGCCGCCTCCCCTTCAACGGTCAGGAGCGGCGGGGCCGTTGGGACGGCGTTATTGAATGACGCGCGTCTTGCCCCGCGATCGTTCTCCTATATATTGGGATCGTCACGTGAATGCCAATCGTTTGCTTCGATATTTTCAATACATTAACATAGATAATTTCAATGACAAAAACTCAAAATCGGATCAATATCATCGCACGCATGGCCATCCGATTAAGAGGGGCGTTTACGAAAGGCGGTGATTTTAGTATGGTGCCAGGCACGCTTTGGTCTTTTCCCGTCGTCCGGTAAGAAACGTGCAATGGTTTCCCGATCGCGCTTCATTACCCGTAAGTCGCAGTTCTCAAACGAAAGGACGCATCCCATGGGCGCAAGCAATCAGTTTTTATCATCCAAAGAATTCGCCGAACGGTCGGGTTTGCCGGTCTCCAAGGTGACCAAACTCCTGCGGGACGGCGGCCTGAAGGGACAGAAACAAGGCCGCCGCTGGATAATCCCTGCCAGTGAGTTGGACCGTCTCCAGGGGGCCTCCCCCCCTGCGCGCCCGACCGCCACCACCACACCCGCGCCGGCAACGCGTCCGAACAAAAGCTACAGCGTGGCCGAATTCAGCGCCATGACCTATCTGACCGAGTTCGGTGTCCTGGACTGGCTCAGGAAGGGGCGCTTGAAAGGCACCCAGAGTAAAAACGGCGAGTGGCGGGTCGATGCGGCCAGCCTCGATACCCCCCAAATACGAAACCTCCTGCGCTAAAGGCGGTCGATCCTGACGATGGTTGGCATGCGTATCCCGTCCGAACGCCAGAAATGGATCCGCCGGCGAGCGCTGGAAAGATTCCAACGCTATGTGGCCATCGACACGCGCTCCGATCCCGAGAGCGGGCGGCACCCATCGACGGACGGGCAGTGGGATCTCGCCCGCGTCCTGCAAGCTGAGTTGACGGACATGGGCGTCCTCGACGTCCATCTGGACGACTACGGCTACGTATATATCGCCCAACCGGGCCGAAAGGCCGTCGGCGGGCCCGCGATTACCTTCTGCGCGCATCTGGACACCTCACCGTCCGTGAGCGGCCGCAATGTCACGCCTCTTATCCACCGCAACTACGATGGCGGACCACTGCATTTTCCGGACGATCCGTCGCTCGTCCTGGCCCCGGATGATTCACCCGAATTGCTGCGTTTTGTCGGTGAGGATATTGTGACCGCTTCCGGCCGCACCCTCCTGGGGGCCGATGACAAGGCCGGTCTGGCGGCCATCATGACCGCCCTCGAATTCCTCCAAGCCGAAGCAAAATGGCCGCATCCCGAACTGCGCATCGTGTTCACACCGGACGAGGAAATCGGCGAGGGCGCCGATCATATCCGCCGAGAGTGCATGGGGCAGGTGGGCTACACCATCGACGGGGGAATGTTGGGGGAACTGGAGGCCGAGTGCTTCCACGCGCTCAAGGCCGAAATCGCCTTCACCGGACTGAACGTGCATCCCGGATACGCCAAGAACCGCATGATCAACGCCGCCGCCATCGCGGCCCGGCTTGCGGCGGCGCTGCCTGCCCACGAAGCCCCGGAGCATACCGCCGGGCGCGAAGGTTTCTATCACCTGACCGCTATCGCCGGCAACGAAAGCCAGGCCCGTTTGGAACTGATCCTGCGCGATTTCGACGCCAGCCGCAACGCGCGACGCGTGGACTTCCTCGAAAAGTTGTGCGCGACCCAGCGGGCGCTCTATCCGGGCGTGCGGATCGACCTCGCGGTCAAGGAGCAGTACCGCAACATGAAAGAAGTCCTGGAGCGGCACCCCGACATCCTGGCCGTGGCACGGCAGGCTTTTGAAGCCGCCGGCGTCGAGGTCATCGACAAAGCCATCCGGGGCGGTACCGACGGCGCCCGCTTCTGCTTCATGGGTGTTCCGACCCCCAATATATTTGCCGGCGGCCTTCTCTTCCACAGCCGCAAGGAATGGATCCCGGTGCGGGCGCTGCAAAAGAGTACCGAAGTCATTTTGCAGTTATGCCGACTGTGGGCCCAGGCCCCGCCCCAAGCAACCATCCGCGCGGATGCCGATGAAGACGGGACCTGAAGACCGCACGGTCCGGGAGGTGTTGGCTCTTCCCAATATCCGGCATTTCATCGCCTTTCGCGTATGTTTCAACGCCCGTTTCTACTATCCCGTGTTTGCCATCCTTTTTCTGGATTTCGGGCTCAGTCTGGAGCAGTTTGCCCTACTGAACGCCGTCTGGGCGACGGCCATCGTCTTGCTCGAGGTCCCTTCGGGTGCCCTGGCGGATATCATCGGACGACGACGTCTACTGATCGGTGCCGCCTTACTCATGGTGGCCGAGATGGCCCTCCTGTGCCTGGCGCCGCGGGGGCATCCGACCGCCCTGTTTCTCTTTTTTCTGGCCAACCGTATCCTGAGCGGAGCGGCTGAAGCCGCCGCCAGCGGGGCGGACGAAGCCCTGGCCTATGACACCCTCCGGCGCGCCGGCCGGCCGGATGCATGGGGACTGGTGCTCGAACGCCAGATCCGGTATCAGGCCATCGGCTTCATCGCGGCCATGACCATCGGCGCCGCCGTCTACGACCCCGACTTGCTCAACCGCGTGCTGGCCTGGTGCGGATCATCCCTGCGGATCGACCAGGGGCAGGCCCTGCGGTTTCCCCTCGTGCTGACCCTGGTCATGGCCCTGGCAACGTTGTACCAGGCCCTGGCGATGCGCGAACCATCCACGCTGGCGGCTGATGAAGCGACGCCTGCCGACGAGCGCCCCGCCCTGGGGGCGGCCTTTATGCTCACCTTCCGGGCCGGACGCTGGATCCTGCAAACAAGCTTCGCCCTGGCCGTGATTCTGGCCGGTCTGCTTTTCGACCACATCATCCGCCTGGTGATCACCCTCAACAGCCAGTATCTGCGCGAGATCGCCCTGCCGGAGGCCACTTTCGGCATCATCGCCGCAGGCTTTTCAATGCTGGGCATCTTCATTCCCCGCGTGGCCCGGGGCATGGCCGAACGCCGCTCGCCGGCCTTCAACTTTGGCCTGCTTGTCCTCGTCAGCGCGGTGGGCCTCTTCGCAAGCGGTTTATTTATTCCCCACTGGGGGTTGATACCGCTGGCACTGCTCTACAGCGTCATGGTTTTCAATCAGTTTTTTACCAGCCACTACCTCAACCATGTCGCCCCCTCGTCCGAGCGGGCCACCGTGCTGAGCTTCAAGGGGCTCAGCTACAACGTGGGTTACGGGCTGGTGGGCATCGCCTACGCCCTGGCTCTTGCCTATTTTCGCGGAATCGCCACAGGCCCTACCGCCGATACCGGGGTGCAGGTTTTTAGGCTGTCTTTCCAAGCCCTTCCATGGTATTTTCTGGCAATTGCGGCACTGTTTTGCGGTTATGCTTACCGTCACCGCCCCAGGGGCGGCTGGATTGTAGAGAAGGGAACCTCTAACGATGAAAACGACGCGGGTTAAAATTTTTTACGACGGCGGCCATATTCCCAGCGACCGTTTCGAGTCCATCATTTCCAGCCTGTCGCGCAAGATCAACGCCTGGCTGGAAGAAAACGCCGACATCGAAATCATCAACATCCTGCAGTCGGAATCCCAGGGCGCCGAGAATGCCTGGAACCTGACGGTGACGGTCTTCTACCGCCAATAATCCGCCCCGTATGTAAGCGCCGCCGGCGCCGGGCACGCCGGCTGACCGTACCGGAACTTAAACAAAAACTGGTTGGATCGCCGTCTCGCGCCCGACGCTGTTTCGCCATCCAAACCACGGCAATCGAAGGACCCCCTTGATCGGCCCCATGAATTCCTGGACCGCCCCCCATGATTGGACCACCTGGTTGAAGCGCACCGTCAGCCTCAGGCCCCTGGTGGTCATGCTGGTGATCGGCCTGGTGGGCGTTTCGGAATTGCGTTTCGACTGGTGCGAACAGTTGATCGGCCGTTTCCTGCTCTCCACCAACAGCCATCGCCCCGAGTCCGGTGCCATATGGGAGAAAGGTCACCGGACCGCCACCGCTTTGCAGACCCTCAATCAGATCATCACCGACAAACAGTCGGTTCAACGCCAGGCCCGGGAGGCCCGAAGTTTCTCCCAGATCGCCCAGACTTTAGCCCAGGGGCACGACGTCATTCTGGCGGCCTCACATTTTCAAGCACTCTACAATGCCCTGCCGCCGGAGCGCGCCGGCGAACTGCTGTCGCCTTACAGCCTTATCCGGATGCGCAGCCAGGGCAAGTGGGACCGCACCTTTTTCGAACCGGCCGAACAGGGTCTGACCATCTATTTTCTCAACCGGGACAACCGTGTCCTGCACCAACTCCAGATCGAGACGCTTCTGCTGGAAAGCATCGAACAGGATGAAAGCGAGCGGCGCGAAAACCTCGAGCATCTCCCGCAGTTCAGCGGAAGGATCTACGGCGCCGAGCAATTCTTCACCGTCCTCGAGGAAATGCCCGAGGACATTCAACGCCAGATCATCCCCTGGCCCGAAAAGCTTCTCAAGACACCGGGGCACATCCAGCGCGTTGGTGTCTCCGACGAAGTGATCTCCGGGCACATCGAGATCGGTCTGGAAATGGAGGATGCCCGCCGCACCCGGGTCGTTCTCGTCAAGGGTCGCGACTGGGCCGTCGCCCGTCTGCGGTCGGTGCTAGAAGGCGAACAGTTTCAAAATGAATTTGAATTCTAACGGCAACCGCTGGAAAAAAATTAGGGGCGCTCTCGAGATGGGGCCAAATCCGACGCCGGCGCACCGTTCAGGTCCGGAGCAAGCATACCGGCTTGCGCATTCGGCCGCCATGCGGCCCGATCGATCGCGGGTGAAACGTTGGGGGGAGGTGGTCGCCGCATGATCCGATGTCTGCGCACCCTTTTCTATGCCGGGCTTGCTTTGGCAGGCCTCGGGGCGGTGGCCGGCGTCATTTTCTTCTTCACGGCCGTCCGCGAGCTTCCGCGGGTTCCTGAGCCGCTGAGCCGCATCATCGAGACGCCCCCGACGGAGATCTTCGCCGCCAGCGGCGAGCGCCTGCTGGTCATCGGCGGACGCGAAGCCGTTCCCATCAGTCGTGTCGCCCCGGATTTCATCAACGCCGTGGTCGCCACCGAGGATCACCGATTCTGGCGGCACCACGGCATCAACAAGCTGCGCATCGTCAAAGCCCTCGGCATCACGCTGTTCGTCCCGGGCAAGATTCAGGGGGCCTCCACCATCACCCAGCAGCTCGCCAAAAACCTGTTCTTTTCCTTTAAACGCAGTTATATGCGCAAATTCCGCGAGCTACTGGTGGCCCTGCAGATTGAAGCCCAGTTCGGGAAAGAGGAAATTCTGGAGGCCTACATCAACCAGATCGCATTCAATGCGCGCTCCCACGGCATCGAGCAGGCGGCCCGCACCTTTTTCGGAAAAACCGCCTCCGAACTCAACCTGGCCGAGGCCGCCCTCTTAGCCGGACTGCCCAAGTCACCGACGCGCTACAACCCCTATCGGCATTGGGAACGGGCCAAGAGGCGTCAGAAAGTGGTTCTGGAGCGGATGGTGGCCGCAGGTTACATATCGCGCGTCCAGGCGGACGCGGCCTTACTGGCCCCCATCCACCTGGTTGCGCCCCGGGAGCGCGCGGATGCCGGCAGCTATTTTCTGGATATGGTCATCCGCGACCTCGAAACCACATACGGCGCCGACATCGCCCATCACGGTGGCCTAAAAGTTTACACGACCCTCGACCCCCGCCTCCAGCTTTACGCCACCGAGGCGATTCAGCGCGGGCTCGAGGACCTGGACAGCCAATTGCCAATCCCGGCAGCGACGCCGGCGGCGGAGGCGGGCGTCGAGAGGCCCCAGGGCGCTCTGGCCGCCATCGACACCAAGTCCGGGGCGCTGCGCGCCCTCGTGGGGGGCCGCGCCTATCGTCAGTCGGCCTACAACCGGGCCATCCACAACCAGCGCCAGCCAGGCTCCGGTTTCAAGCCCTTCACCTATTACGCGGCATTTGAAAAGCTCGATCTGTCCCCCGCCACCCTCGTGGTGGATCAACCCGTGATCATTCCCGTCAAGGGGGCGGCCGACTGGAAACCCCGCAACTTCGACCGCGACTTTGACGGACCGCTGGTGCTCAAACTGGCCCTGATGAAGTCGGTCAACACCGTGGCCGCCCAGTTGATCGAGCAGGTGGGGCCCGCCGGCGTCATCGACGCGGCACGGCGCTGCGGCATCGAAAGCCCCCTCGCACCGTTTTATTCACTGGCCCTGGGCACCTCGGGGGTGAGTCCGCTGGAAATGGCCGGGGCCTTCGCCACCTTTGCCAGCGGCGGCGTCCACCACCGGCCTTACTGGATCGCCCGCGTCGAGGATGCCCGGGGACGAATCCTCCGCGACCACATTGTGGGCGGCCGGCGGGTGCTTGATCCGGTCAAGACGTTTCAGCTGGTGGATATGATGCGGGGGGTCGTCGACCGCGGCTCGGGGGCGGTTGTACGGCGCCTGGGATTCGATCGTCCGGCGGCGGGGAAAACCGGAACGACCAACAACCATTACGACGCCTGGTTTACCGGCTTCACCCCCACACTGAGCGCTTCGGTCTGGGTCGGGTTCGACAGGGCCCGCGCGCTCAAAGACCGGCGTGGCATCGGGATTACCGGTGGACGCGGGGCGGCCCCGATATGGACCGCTTTCATGCGCAAGGCCATGGAGGGCGAGCCGACGCGCAATTTCACGGTGCCGGCGGGCATCCATTTCGAAGTCATCGATCCCCAGACCGGAAGACGGCCGGACGCGCTGACACGCGCGCCTTTGCAAGTGGCGCTGACCGCCGGCCAGACGGCCGACGGCGCCATGGCCCGCGGTGAAACGGGGTCGCTGTTGATCCCCCCCGCCGCCGCTCGGATGCCCGGCGCCGGCGAACCGGCCGGATCCGAAATTGTCGAAGAGGATTTGCCGCTTGAAAATTGAAATGGCGACGCGATGATTGCTTTTCTCAAAAACGGGGTTTTCCGCATCTGGAGCGCCGGGCTCCTGGCCTTCGTGTCGAGCCTGGGGCTGCTCACACAAACCGGTGCGGCCTTTGCCCTCGATGCCGCGTTGCCGGTTTTCGGCGTCCTTTTCGGCGCGACGTTCGTCGGCCTTGGCTGGCTGAGCGACCGTATTGTCCGCATCCAGCTCGGGCCACTCCTTCAGGAGGCCGAGATCCTGGAACGCGGCGGTATGGGGACGGAGGTCGAGCGGACCTTCGATAAGGCCCTGAATCTATTGGACAGCCTCCTGATCTCGCCTCGGCGGCGGCGGCATTATCTCCGCGTGCTCGCGGAAAAAATGGCGCGCTTCTATACCGCCCGCGCAGAGAAAAGCAGCCGGGCCTACTTATGGATTGAACGCTACCTGCAAGCCAACCCCGCCGATGGTACCATCGCCGCGGCCTGGTTGCAGGACATGGAGAGGCGGGCCCAATGGACCCCAGCCCGGCAGGATTTGGCCGCCCGCATCGGGGAAGCCTGTCGGGACGACCGGCTGACCCAGACGACGCTGGCACGCATTTTCATCCGTGCCGGCCGCACGGATTTTCCGGCCCTGCAGACCTATCAACGGGTGCTGTTCCTGCCCGACGGGTCTGACGGCGGGCTGACCACCGAAATGGCCGGGCTGTTTATCAAGGAGGGGCGCGCCGATGAACTGGCCCTGCAAGCCTATGTCCGGGCCGCCGACCAAAGCGCCCCCGCACCTGATCTGCGATGCGGCCTGGCGGCCTGCCTGCGGTGGACGCATGAAACCGAGCGCAATCACGCAAATCTCTCGCAGGCCCGGCGCATCATCGGACCGGCCGACGCGGACGCCCTCGAGCGGATGTCCTCCGGATTCATCCCGCCCAGCGGCGACTTCGAGCCGACGATCGGGGCCGGTCGACCGGGTGTCCGTCTGCGGTCGGGGATTGACCGGGTCTTTGGGCGCGGTCGCACCATCGGCCGTCAACTGGCGCAGGGCGCCCTTAGTGTTGCGGCCGGGGTCAAAACCCCGTATGGGCGCAAGTTGGCCCAGATGACAGTGATTGGCGGGCTGGTCATCTCCTCCGCGGCACTGATCTTCAGCACGGCCGGGCATCTGGTCAAGCCGCCGGATCCGGCATCGAACGAAGTCGTCAAAACGGCCCCCGCTCCATATACCCTCCAGGTTGCCGCCTACCTGAAGTCCGCACACGCGGACCGCTTCATCGAGACCCTCAAAACCGAGGGGCAGGATGCCTACCGGATTGAAGTGCAGCGCCAGCGGAAAACGTGGTATCAGGTCCGTCTCGGCCGATTCCAGACCAAGGAGGCGGCCCGGTCCCACGGCCACCAACTGAAAACCGAAGGCATCATCGATGATTTCTACGTGGCCAATTACCAGAGGCTGCAATTTGACAATCGCTGACCAAAACGTTAAATTTATTAATTCTTTTAGATTCTAACGACACTACTGACCGGTCGCGCCCGGACATTCACAGGGGCGGGCCCGTAAATTGAAAGGAGTTTGAGACGCGATGTCGTCAACCAAGAAAAAAGTCATTACCGAGCTGCAGAAACAGATTCTGACCATCCGCCGGGAAACCGAAGAGAAACAGGCCGAAAAAGCGGCGGTCCAGGAAGAGATCAGCAAACTGCATTTCACGCTGTCGCTCTACCAGGCCGAAAAGGGAATAGACGAAAACACACTGGCCAAGATTGACGATCTCAAGAGCCGCATCAGCCAACTGGAGCGTTACGTCAGTTCGCTGCCGCCCCAGATCCGGCAGCTCGAGACCCAGCACCGCAAACTGCGCCAGTCCCAACGCTTGGGCTGACCCCCATTGCAAACACAAAAAAAAAGCGGAGGGCAATGC
>CAYMAR010000009.1:21131-29607 GCA_964388465.1 uncultured Desulfobacteraceae bacterium | reverse complement strand
GGCCACGCATCTTCCGCCCCAGGTCTTCATCATGGCCTTGCGGTAGGGCTTCTGGTCGAAACTGATCCGAACCATATAGACCTTGCATTCCAGGCCGAACTGCGAACAGGCGAAGGACAGGGCGCTGCCCCACTGGCCGGCACCGGTCTCGGTGGTCATGCGCTCGATGCCGAATTCCCGATTATAAAAAGCCTGGGGAACCGCCGTGTTCGGTTTATGGCTGCCGGGCGGGCTGCCCCCCTCGTATTTGTAGTAGATCTTGGCAGGGGTCTTCAACGCCTTTTCCAACGACCGGGCGCGCATCAGGGGCGAGGGCCGCCAGAGACTCAACACGTCCAGCACCGGTTCGGGAATGTCGATCCAGCGGTCCGTGCTCATTTCCTGCTCGATCAGGTTCATGGGAAAAACCGGTGCCAGGTCCTCGGGGGCCACGGGCGACCCGTCCGGCTTGAGCGGCGGATTGAGCGGAATATCCGCCAGGATATTGTACCATTGCCGGGGCAACTCCGAGAGCGGCAGGTCGATTCGGCGATCGTTCATCGGGTGCGTCTCCGTGTAGGTGTTGAAATGGACCGGTCTTAGAATTGTTGGGCCCCGTTGTCAAGCCACGCGGGCAGGGGGCGCTAACCTTTAGAAAAGGCTTTCCATGTGATACATAACCGGCGTTCAGCCCGCCCGCGACGCCGGCGCCGCGGGGCACGGCGACATCTCCCCGATAGTAAGGAAGACCGCATGAACACGAATCGGCTTTGGCTCGTGGTTGTTCCGGTGGTTGTCTTGATGGTGGGTCTGCCGGCCGCCGCCCCGGCGGCGGAACCACCGCGGCCGCTCACGATCGTCTACAACACCGGTGTGGCCCCGCTTAAATTCAAGGATGCGGCCAACGAACCCCAGGGGTTGTTTCCGGATCTCTGGCGGCTGTGGTCGGTCAAAACCGGGCGCCCGATCCAATTCGTCGAAGTGGACACCTTCGGCGCTTCCATCGAAATGCTGCGCACCGGTGACGCCGACCTGCATGCCGGATTGTTCAAGACGCCCGAACGGGAACGCTTCCTGGACTATTCCGCGCCGATCCTCAAAATCGATTACCATATTTTCACCCATCCCAGTGTGCAGCCCATCGACCGTCTGGAGAATACCGGCGGGTTCGTGGTGGGCATCGTTCAGGGCGGCTACACCGACCAACTGGTCCGGACGGTGGTTCCGGACAACCGGATCAAGCGCTTCGCCAGCAACGCCGCACTCTTCCGGGCGGCGCGCAACGGTTCGATCCGGGTGTTCGTCACCCCGCGCATCGCCCTGTCTTACTACCTGCGCGAAAACCGCCTGGCCAACATCTTCGGGTTCGACACCCAGCAGCCGCTCTTCACCCAGACCTATTACACGGCCACGGCCAAGGGGGGGCAGGATCTGATTGCGGTGGTCGACAGCGGGCTGAAGCAGATCGATACCAAGACCCACCAGGCGTTGGAAGACAAGTGGATCACCAGCCAAGCCAAAACCATCCCGGTGGAAATGGCGCGTCAGCTCACCGATGAAGAGCAGCGCTATCTGTCATCCACGGCGACCATCCGGGTGCAGAACGAGGCCGATTGGGCTCCGTTCAACTTCAACCTGGACGGTGAACCCCAAGGCTACGCGGTGGACTTCATCCGCCTGCTGGGAGAAAAGACCGGACTGGCGGTGGAATTTGTCACCGGCTACTCCTGGGACGAGTATTTGGCCATGATCAAGGCGGGCAGCATCGACGTCATGGCCAACATCGCCCGGACGCCCGAACGGGAACAATTCCTGACCTTCACCCCCAGTTTCATCCAGATGATCCAGATGCTCTACACCCGCAGCGATGTGCCGGAAATCAACGCCATCCAGGATCTGTACGGCAAGCGCTTGGCCGTGTCCCGCGGCTTTTTCCTGGAGGAGACCCTGAGGGCGCATCCACAGATCGAAGTGGTCGCGGTGCGCGACACCACCGAGGCGGTGCTGGCGGTCTCCACCGGCAAGGCCGACGCCCTGTTCGACCTGATGCCCGTGGTCAACTACATCACCGAGCAATTGCAGATCACCAATCTCCGGGTCGGCGGCAACATGGGTTTGGCCCAGGATGAGCCGATGCCCCTGCGTCTGGCCGTGCGCCGCGCCGACACCCATCTGGCTTCCATTCTCACCAAGGGCATGGCGCTGATCACCGAAGAGGAGCGGCAGGCCCTGCGCGACCGCTGGCTCACCCCCCGGGGGATCGCCCGGCGCAAGGTTTTCCTGACGCCGGCCGAAAAGGCTTGGCTGGCCGAGCGCGACGCCATCCGGCTGGGCGTCGATCCCACCTGGCCGCCCTTCGAGCAGAAAACCCCGGACGGCGCGTATGCCGGTATCACGGCGGACTACGTCCAACGGCTCAGCCAGCGGTTGAACGTCGCGATGACGGCGGATACCGCGTTGAGCTGGTCCGAGGTGCTGGACAAGGCCCGGTCCCGGGAAATCGACGTCATCCCGTGCATATCGCCGACGCCCGCGCGCCGGGAATTCCTGATCTTCACCCGGCCCTACCTGACCTTCCAGACCGTTATCGTGGCCCACAAAGAAGCGCCCTTCATCAACGGGCTGGAGGATCTTCGCGAGCACCCGGTGGGGGTCGTCGAAGGGTATGTCACCCACGAGAAGATCGCCGCCGACTACCCGGACATCGAGCTTCAGACCTTCGGCAGCGTCGCCGAGGGCCTCGACGCCGTTCTCAAAGGCCAGATCAAGGCCTTCGTGGACAACCTGGCCTCGATTACCTTCACGCTGAAGCGTGAAAACCTGGAGGATCTGAAGATCGCCGCCACGACGAAATACAATTTCGATCTGGCCATGGGGGTCCGCAAGGACTGGCCGGAACTCGTGCCGATCCTTGAAAAGGGCCTGCGCACGATCGGCAAGGAGGAGCGCTACCAGATTCATGACCGCTGGATCAACGTGATCTTCCAGCGCACCATGGACTGGGAATTTCTCTGGCGGGTGGTTTCGGTCGTGGTGGCTGTGGCCGGCGGGGTGCTGGTTGTGATCCTGCTCTGGAACCGTCGGCTGACCCGGGAAATCACCGCACGCAAGGAGCAGGAGGAACGCTTCCGGGCGCTGCTCGAAGCCGCACCGGACGCCATGGTGATCGTCAACCGGAACGGGGAGATCATTCGGGTCAACTCGCAGACCGAAAAACTTTTCGGCTACCGGCGCGAAGAACTCCTGGGACAGGCCATCGAGATCCTGGTGCCCGCGGACAAGCGCGACGCACACCCGACGCTGCGCAACCGCTACCTGTCCCGGCCCGCGGTGCGCTCCATCGGCGAGGCCCTCGACCTCACGGCCCGAGCCAAAGACGGCACCCTGATTCCCGTGGATATCAGTCTGAGCCCCATCGACACCCGTGAGGGAGCCCTGGTGGTGGCTTCGGTGCGCGACATCACCGAACGCAAAAAGGCGGAAGAAGCCATCCGGGCCCAGAGGGACTTCGTTGAGACCGTGATCAACAGCATCCCGGATGCCATTTCGATCATCGAGGTGGCGACCGGCATTATCGTCGACGCCAACGAGGCCTTTCTGGCCGAGCTGGGCAAACCAAGGGAAGCGGTGGTCGGCAAGCCCTGCTACGCGCTGACCCACGGCCTCGAGGAGATGTGCGCGCCACCCCACCACGAATGCCCCATGCTCGAGACCATGCGCAGCGGGCGCAAATGCACGACCGAGCATGTCCACACCGGTCCCGGGGGCGAAAAGCTGATTATGGAGGTCGCGACCTTTCCCATCCGGACCGAGGACGGCACGGTACGACAGGTGGTCCACGTGGCGCGCGATATCACCGAACGCAAACGGACCGAGGATAAAATCCGCGATTCGCAGCGACAGCTTTCCCAGATCGTGAACTTCCTGCCGGATCCCACCTGGGTGGTGGACTGCGACGGCCGGGTGGTCTCCTGGAACCGGGCTATCGAAAAGCTGACCGGGGTGATGGCGGAGGATATCATGGGCAAGGGGGATTTCGCGTATGCGCTTCCGTTTTACGGCGAGCGACGTCCCGTCCTCATCGATCTCGTGCGGGAATGGGACGAGAGCTACAAGGATAAGTACCTGACGGTCAAGATGGACGGTGCGAACCTGATGGCCGAATCCTACCATCCCCAGCTCGGTACGGACGGTATCTATTTATACGCCACGGCCAGCCTGCTCTACGACACGGCCGGCGCGGTCACCGGCGCCATCGAATCGCTGCGCGACATCACCGCGAGCAAACGCTTACAGGAGGAACTGCTGCAGGCCAAGCGGGCGGCGGACGAGGCCAGCCAGGCCAAAAGCGATTTTCTGGCCAACATGAGCCACGAGATCCGCACCCCGATGAACGCGGTCATCGGCATGGCGCACCTGGCCCTGAAGACGGATTTGACCGCCAAGCAACGGGACTACGTCAGCAAAATTCAGTCGTCAGCCAATTCGCTTCTGGGAATCATCAACGACATCCTGGATTTTTCCAAGATCGAGGCAGGCAAACTCGAAATGGAGACGGTGGACTTCAATCTCGAGACGGTCCTGGAGAATCTGGGAAACCTCGTGGTGGTCAAGGCCGGGGAGAAAAAGGACCTCGAAATCCTCTTCTCCACGGGGACGGACGTGCCCCGGTTTTTGGTGGGCGACCCCCTGCGCCTGGGGCAGGTGCTGCTCAACCTGGTCAACAATGCGATCAAGTTTACCGAAACCGGCGAGATCGTGGTGGCGACGATCCTGGAGTCGCGCCAGCCGGGGGCTGCGGTGCTGCGCTTTACGGTCAGCGATACGGGGATCGGCATCACCCCGCAGCAGCAGGCCAAGCTCTTCCAGTCGTTCTCCCAGGCGGATACCTCCACCACGCGCAAGTACGGCGGCACCGGCTTGGGGCTGACGATCAGCAAACGTCTGGTGGAAATGATGGGGGGGGACATCCGGGTGGAGAGCGAACCGGGCAAGGGCAGCCGGTTTATTTTTACCGCCCGTTTCGAGCTGGGCGCCGAAAAGGCCAAGAGGCAGTTTGCGCCGCACGCCGATCTCAAGGGCCTGCGGGTGCTGGTGGTGGACGACAACGCCACGAGCCGCAACATTTTCAAGGACCTGCTGGCGTCGTTTTCTTTCGATGTGGCCCTGGCCGCATCAGGGGAGGAGGGCCTGAGCGAGCTGGAAAGCGCACCGGCCGACCGTCCCTTCCAGCTGGTGATCATGGACTGGAAGATGCCCGGGCTGGACGGCATTGAGACCGCCCGCCGAATCAAACAGCACCGGTCGCTGGCGGCCATACCGGCCGTTATCATGGCCACGGCCTATGGGCGCGAGGAAATCATGCGCCAAGCCGAAAAGATCGGTTTGGAGGGGTTTTTGATCAAGCCCGTCAACGCCTCGGTGCTGTTCGATACCATCATTCAGGTTTTCAGCCGCGAGGCCGCCGCGGGAGGCGACGCCGATCCGGGCGCGGTCAAGGCCATCGAAGGTCTCGCGCACCTTGCCGGCGCACGTGTGCTCCTGGTGGAAGACAACGTCATCAACCAGCAGGTGGCCCAAGAGATTCTGGAGGGGGCCGGCATGGCGGTGAGTCTGGCCGACAACGGGCGCCAGGGTGTCGAAGCCGTCGCCCGGGCCGATTTCGACGTCGTGCTGATGGACATCCAGATGCCGGTGATGGACGGCTATGCGGCCACGCACGAAATTCGGCGCGACCCACGTTTCCGGGATTTGCCGATCATTGCCATGACGGCCCATGCCATGTCCGGGGATGCCGAGAAAAGCCTGACGGCCGGAATGAACGGCCATGTCACCAAACCCATCGATCCGGATCGGCTCTTCGCCGTGCTGGTCCAGAAAATAGGCAGACGCCGGCCCGTCGCCAGCCCGCCAGCGACGGCACCGGCGGATACCTCCGACCGGCCGGCAGCGGATCTGCCCGAGCGCCTGCCGGGTTTTGCACTGGCGGTTGGTCTCAGACGGCTGCAGGGCAATCGCGCCCTTTACCGCAAACTGATTATCGATTTTGCATCCGCATACCAAGAAACGCCGGATAGCATCCGCAAGGCCCTGAAAGACGGGGACCTGCAAACGTGCCATCACCTCGTGCACAGCCTCAAAGGCGCGGCCGGCAATCTCGCGGCCGAGCGTCTGCAGGCGGCGGCGCAGGATCTGGAAACCCTGGTCACGGACGCGGGCACCCCCCCCGAAGACCAGCCGTTGAACCGGGCGCTCGAACGCCTGGAAGAAAAACTCAACGAAGTCGTTACCGCAGCCGGTTTGCTGGGGCCGGTGATCGCCGAGCCGGCCGCGGGCGACGACATCGCCGATCTGCCGGCGGACGTGCGTCATTCCATCGCCGCCCGCATTCGTGAAGCGGCGGACATCGGCGATATCGGTGCGATGAGCACCATCGCCGCCGAACTCGAGAGCGGCTCGGGGGATTACCGGTCGCTGAGCCGTCGCCTGAGCGCGCTGGCCGATGATTTCGATCTGGACGGGGCGATCCGGCTGGCGGATCAATTGGATGCGGGGCGCGCCTAATCATTGGATCGAGGCCAGGGTGCGGAAGAGCGGCCCAGGCCATGCGCTTCGTTCGCCCGCGCCGTGCCCACGCCCGATAGAAGACATCCGCCCCGACACCGCCAGGCGGTGAGGTTTGCCGTTGGGGTCCTGATTGCTGGGGAGATTTCAGCCGCCGGCTAGAAAAACGCCTCGGTGTAGACTCTGGCGCTGGGGAAGCGCGCGTCGATGATGCCCATGACGGCGTGGATCATTGCCGTTCGGCCCGCCAGATAGAAATCGGCTTCCAGCGGATCGAGACGTGTTTCGATAAAACGGGTCACATATCCGCCGAAAGCGTGGGCCGGAAGCTCGGCGCCACCGCTGAGACAGGGAACGTAGCGACGGGCGGCCGCCTGGATTTCTTCCCGGTAATAGAGTTCGTCGGCTGTGCGGACGCCGTGCAGCAACACATCCGGCCGGGCGCCCGCCCGGATCATGGCGGCCAAGGGCGCGATGCCGGTGCCGGTGGCCACCATCACGACCGGACGCCGGGCGCCACGGAAGGTGAAATGCCCGTCTGGTCCGTCAAACGGAATGTCGGCACCGGCGGGGGCCTGGTCGAGAAAACCGGTTACGCGTCCGCCGGGGATGCGGCGCACGAGAATCGTCAGATGACGCGCCTGCGGTGCGTCCGCCAGGGAGTATTCCCTCGTTGTCCCGCCGACGTGCAGCGTGACGTACTGCCCGGCTTGGAAGTCGAACCCCTTGGGCCGGTTCAAGCGGAGTTCAAACGTACCGGCCGCCAGCCGCCGCCGCGCCAACAGCCGGCCCGACCACGCGGGCGGCCCCGTCGCCTGTTCGGTGCCCCCCATCAGGCCTTCCAGGTTTTCTCGGCCGTGCCGGAGACATGATTGCAGTATCGCGCCAGGACAAAGAGGTAGTCCGAAAGGCGGTTCAGGTAGACCTGCAGGCCGGGATAGGGTGGTTTGCCACCGCTCGCGGCGCTTTCCCGGCAAAGGCGTACGACATGCCGCTCGGCCCGCCGGCAGACACAGCGGGCCACATGGCAGGCGCAGGCGGCGGGATGGCCCAGCGGGAGGATGAAATGGGTCAGGCGGGGCAGGACGGCATCCATCCGGTCGATGGCCCGTTCCAGCCAGTCGACCCGTGCGGCCGGCAGGTCTTCGAAGGCTTCCGCACCGCCGGCCGTTGTCGCCAGGCAGGCGCCGGCGTGAAACAGATCGGCCAGGATCGCTTCGAGCACCGCGCCTTCGTTGCGGGCCTTCCCGGGCAGAAGATGGGGGATCGATCCGATCAGGGCGTTGAGTTCGTCCACGTCGCCGTAGGCTTCGACGCGCCGATCGGATTTTTCGACGCGCTCCCCGCTGAACAGACTGGTTTTGCCGCGGTCCCCGGTGCCGGTGTAAACTTTCATCGTCGCCTCTTTTCTTCCGTTCCGCGCTGCTGCGGTGACCGGCGCCTGCTGACCGTCACCACCGTCCAGGCGTCGCTCACCCGGACCCCGTACCAGACACGGATGACCAGGAAATACGGGCCGGGGCCTCCTAAGCCATGATCGAAGGCATCGTAGCAGAGTTTGTCGGCCAGGCCAACCGGAACCAGGAGAACGATCCTACGACGCGCGGGGCGGCCGGGGAGAAATACGTGTCGTCGCAACCCGGGCGGGTCACCCGACGCGGTTGGAAAGAATCGGCCGATGATGCGCCCAATCAGCAGTTGGTTGCATCGGCCGGGCGTCCGCCGTGGCGAGGGCCGGGCGGCCTTCCATATGGGCGGATAGGCAGGGGATGTCCATTGGCGGCGTCATGAGGAGCCTGCGGCCGCAGGCCGACGGCGGTGCCCCTGACACCTTGCCAATGAACAGCGCGAACGCGTGAAATATCCGGGCTACGGGGACGAAGGCGCCCGTTTATTCATGGACCTTGAAACTCCCGGTCGAAGCGGACAGCTG
>CAYMAR010000009.1:19761-21031 GCA_964388465.1 uncultured Desulfobacteraceae bacterium | reverse complement strand
CAGCTGGTCGGCCATGGTGGCGTTGTCGTTGTTGCGGGTCGCCATGCTGGTCAACTCTTCGAGGGAAGCACTGGTTTCCTGGATGGCCGCCGCTTGTTGGGAGGCCGATTCGGCCACGTTCTGCGAGGCGGCGGCGATTTCGCCGATCATCTCGCGCAAGTTTTCGTTGACCATGTTCATCCGGGCGCTCATATGGCTGATTTCATCCCGGCCCTGCACCTCGATGCTGTGGGTCAGGTCCCCCTGGCGCATGCTGCCGGCTACGGCCAGGACGCTCCGGATGGGGCGGTTGACCAGCTTGTGAAACAGAAAGTAGATCAGTACGGACAATAGCGCGGCCCCGGCGCAGCCGATCAGGATGCTCTGGTTGCGAAGGCTGCGGGCGGCCAGCACCGTGGCCTCGGTGGCGGTGCGCACATGAATGCCGCCGAGGATTTCACGCGACTGACCGTGGCAGTGATGACACCGGGATTCATTGCGGATGGGCCGGTAGATGCTCAAGTAGGGCTTGGCGGCGATGGTTTCCGCAAGCGCTCGCTCGGGCTGTGTGCCACGGGCCAGGACCGTCTGGACAGCTCGGCCCGAGGCGTCCGAATGAGTGAAGGCTTTGATGTTCTGGCCGACGCGTTCCACCTTGGTGGCGAATGCAATGTCGCCGTTGAAATCGAAAATATGGACCTCGAGCCCCGAAGCCTTGGCATTCAGGCGCTTGAACTGGGCGCGGACCTCGTCGTTGCTGCCGATGGCCAGCGCGTCGAACATGCCGCCCTCGATGGCCGTGGCCGTCAGATTGGCGTTGTGCTCGGTCTGGCGCTCCAGGATTCGGGACTGGGCGCGGACATTGCTGAAAATGATCAGACCGAAGATCAGGATGACGATCGGCAGCAGGGCCAGCATGACCTTGGCCCAGAGATGATGCCCGATGGCGGCGAATAGCTTTTGCATGGGTTCCTCCGATCGCGGTCTAATGCGCCCCGCCGAACAGCAGCGGCTTGAATTTGAAATTTTCCACCCGCTCGGCGTTGTGGCAGCGCTCGCAATCCGACGGCGATAGTTCGCCCACGATGTCGTCCGGGTCGCCGGAATCGACGTGGTCACTGCCGGGGCCGTGGCAGGATTCGCAGCCCAGGTTCTGCAAGTGGGGGGGTTCGGCCTCGGAGGTGAACCCTCCCGGCTGGCCGAAACCGGTGGCGTGGCACTGGAGGCATTCCAGGTACTCGGCCTCGGTCAGGCCCTTGCGCATCACCTTGACGCTTTCGTAGGAGTGCGC
>CAYMAR010000009.1:0-19661 GCA_964388465.1 uncultured Desulfobacteraceae bacterium | reverse complement strand
GATTTCAGTCCAGGACGTGCCGGTCCAGGACGAAGCAGGTGAAGGTGCCCTGAAAAACGGCTTCGCCGTCACGCGAGACGGTGACCGGCACCGTGTGCTTTTGGCCGTCCACGGATTCAACCCGGGCCTCGGCCACCACGGTCTCTCCGACGCGCACCGGTTTGAGGAAGCGTGCATCGGCCGCCCCCAGGACGACGTTGGGGTGATTGACCGCGAGCATGGCGGCGTAGTCGGCCATGCCGAAGATGAAGCCGCCGTGAACAAGGCCCCGGTCGTCCGCCGCCATCCGCGTCGCCGTTAGCAGACGCAGGCGGCAGTAGTGCGGGGCCAGTGCTTCCGTCTGCCCGCAAAGCGTGGCGTCGATGGCCAGGTGGGTCGAGGCGTCCATGGTTTTATCTCCTCGTCGCGCAGGGCGGCATGATCAGATGACCTCTTCCTTGAAACGTTCGGGGACGGCCCCGCACACCGGGCATTTGTCCGGAATGCTGCCGGCGGCGACATAGCCGCAGACCTGACAAACGTAATAGGAAGCTTCGCTGTCTTCAGCCGCCAGTGCGGTCAGCTGTTCGGCATGGTTGGCATTGACCTGTTCGAACTGGTGCAGGGCCGCTTCGGCCGACTTGTCGCCGTCCCGCAGGGCGATTTCGCGGTCTTGGGGATAGACCGCCGTCACGAGGTGCTGTTTGGCTTTGCGCAACGCCTCCAGATGGTCTTCCAGGGCGCTGATTTTGCCGCGCAGATAGATCAGGCAGCGTCGCGCGCTGATCTCTTCGCCGCGGGCCAGAGCGTTCAGCAGGCGGGCCTGCCGATCCTGCCCCTCTTTCTTGGCCTTGACGGCGTAAAGCCGGTTGCGGGCGGCCGCAGCCGATTCGGCGGCAAATGCGAGCTGTATGCGTTTTTCCAAGTCGGATGCCATGGCATGTTCTCCTGCGGATGGGGTCGCGAAGAGGGTGTCAGGGCCGAAGTGCCGGGCGCCAAGTTTGTTTGTACCTACCCCGATTCAATGGCGAAGTAAACGCTTTTCATCGTCCGGGGGGGTCAGTTCGCCGGCATCCGCAAGGCCCGCAGCACGCGCTTGTCCATCACCCGGCGCCAGAGCGGCGGTATCATGGCCAGGACGATCATGCCGGCATAGCCGGCGGGCAGTTGGGGGCTCGCCGCGTGATGGCGCAGGTCCTGGTAGCGGCGGCCGGGGCGGTAGTGATGGTCGGAATGGCGCTGAAGGTTGAAGAGAAAGCGGTTCGTCAGCCAGTGGCTTGCATTCCAGGAGTGCCAAACCCGCACCGGCTCATAGCGGTCACCCTGGTGGCGCCGCTGAAGCCCGTAATGCTCGACGTAATTGACGACCTCCAGCAAAACGATGGCCACCAGGCTTTGCGCCAGCCAGTAGGCGAGGGCCGTCCCGCCGAAAACGGCGGCCAGCATCCCCATCGTCGCCAGCTCCATGAAAAGGTAGCGCAATACACGGTTATGCAGCGAAACCTGGCGCTGACCCCTGCGGCGTAGACGGACGCGTTCAATTCCCCAGGCGCTGCGAAAGCCGCCGAAGATGCTTCGTGGCAGGAAGCGGTAGACGGATTCCCCTAAGCGGGCGGTGGCCGGGTCCCGGGGCGTGGCCACATGGCGGTGATGACCGGCAACGTGTTCGATGGCCCAGTGCATGTAACCGACCGTGAGCAGCATCGCCCGGGAGAGGAAGGTCTCCAGGTTCGAATCGATGCGATGCTGGAGTTCATGGGAGACGTTGATCCCCAGAATTCCGGAGCTCACACCCACCGCCACGGCCAGTCCCAGAAACTCGAAAAACCCGGTGCCCGGTCGGCCGACCGCCCAGGCGCCCCAGATGACCAGTGCCATCTGGCACGGCGCGCACAGCCAGGTCAGCGTGCGATAGGACCGCCTGTCATCCTCGCGGGAGGCGTCCGGTGGTGGGTTGGCGATGTCGATGCCGATGATGCCGTCCAGAAGCGGCACCATCCCAAAGACCAAGAGCGGGGTGAGCAGCAGGCCCCACCCGCCCAGGCGATCGCCGATCAGAACACTTAGCGGAACGGTGAAGACCAGCGCGTACGAGAGCACATCGCGCTGCCGGTGATCCCAACGCAATCGGTGCGGCGTCATCATGGCCTCCTGGCTGGCGGACGACGCTCCCAGCAATCGCCGTCAGGGGCAGACGCCGTCCGGGTTTGGATTTTTTCCAGGGCCCGGGTCAAGGTTTTCAGCAAGCGGCGCCCTGGCGCCGGTAGGCCACCGGATGGGCTGCGCGCGTGTCGAAGATCCCGGGCGATTTCGAGTTGAACGCCCCGACCGCTTCGGCCGCGATTGCAAAGATTGGCCGGGTGGCGGCCGGCAAGCCCTTTGCGGCCGCAGGACCGAGCCTTGAACCCGGCCTGCCGCAAACAACGCTGGAACACGCGGCCACCCTCACGGTCGCGGCCGCCCACGCATATGACGCCGTCGCCGCCACGGTGGCCGTGCAGCGTCAAGACCCACCGCGCCGCATGCACCATTCGCCGGGCGGCCGGCTCGTCGAAGCGGTGGCTGGAGAGGTGCAATGAGGCGTTGCCGTGCGGCTTTAAACCGGCAAACGCGTAAAATGCATGGCGTCTGCCGGCAAGGGCCGCGGCCAGATGGTCCGTGCCCGGCTCGATGCCGCCCCCGTGCGGGGCCATGACGAGCAGGCCGGTCGCTCCCCGGCGGACGGCCACCCGGTAGTCGCGGCCCCGCTGCGCATGCCGTTGCAGTTCGCTAAAGGATCGGCATGTCATGGTCGCTGTCCGTTCGATTCCCGCCGCCGGGGTGTCGCGGACGACGGCTTTGCGTGTTTCGTGGCGAGACCGCGCGGAGCTGATCAAGAGTGACAGGCCTCGATCGAGTGGTTTGCGGCGACACTCGGAAACCGTGAAGGCGGCGGTTGGCGATATCACCCCCAACCGCGCTCGGTGCCCGGCGACGGGGGGTCTTCCGTAGCGGCCCAAATCCCGAAGAGCAGGTAGATCAGGGCAAGCACAAAGCCTCCGTAGCCCCAAAACGGAAGATCGAGCCTCAACACCATTAACAGGGTATCGATCAGGATGACCGGGGTCATGGCCATGATGCCCACGGATACGGCGGCACTGAACGGCAGCGGGCGTTTCCACAGCACGGACGCCACCACCCCGATGCCGCCGTAGATCAGGACCTGGACGGTGCGCAGAAAGAAACTGAAAAACAGCATCAGCGGAAACAGGACAACCGGGGCCCACCGCAGGGAGGTCTGCAGCCACCGGGCGATGTCGCCCCGGGTCAGTTCAAGTTTTTCAATCGGTTGCAGGTCGATGATCCGGCTGTCGCCGGAACCGATCCGCGCCATGAGCTGCGACCGGGTCAGGAGCAGCATGGCGTCGGTCTGGCGCAGCGAGGTGATTTCACCGGTGGTGTCGATCACGGCAAACAGGCGGCTGCCACCGGTCCGGTAGATGCGATAAGGCTGCGCCACGTTCGTTCGAACGGCCCCCCTATCAATGGTGATGGGCGGTATCTGGGACAGGATGGCCGGCGCTTCCTCGCCGACAAAGATCGTGGCGAGAGCCTTGAAGTGGAGCATGAAGACCGCGCCCGTCAGGGCCAGGAGGATCAGCAGGTGGACAAAGGCCAGACCGCGCCAGTGGCGGACCACGTCCCGGTAGAACGGCTTGTGGTAAAACGACAGGTAATAGGGGTGGCGCAGGCCGTAGCGCCGGACATCGGCCGGTTGCTCGACGTCTTGAGCGCCGGCGGAGGGTTGGGCGCTGTTCGCCACGGGATCGCCGCTTGCCGCGGACGTCGCCTCGGCACCGGGTTGAACCGTCAGCCGACAGATCGCGCCGGTGTCTTCAAAGGCGGTCTTGTCGCGGCGGGCCGTTTCGATGTCGAGGCCGTCTTTCAAAATGACCGGTGCGTTACTGAAAAGGGATTCGATCTCGGAGGCCGGGACATTGAAAAGCGCTGCCAGGTTGCGCCGAACCGTTTCCGGATCGCGCCCTTCCTGGATCTGTCCCTCGAATATGAGCTGGTATGCGGTCATGCCGATCTCGTTTCAGGTACGGGACGCTGTGCTTGGCGGCCACCGGGCCCGACGCGGCCGTCCCGTTCGGGGCCGACCGCGGCCAAATGGCCCTTGGGCCGGGTTATCGGTATGGTTCGCGATGGGCAAGCACGCGGCCGGGCACGGGGGTGAAATCGGTCGCACCGGGAGGCTGCCAGAAAAGCTGAAAAGCGGCCGTACCTTTGCGCTGGAAATAACGTATGCGCAGCGAATACCAGGCCGGTTCCGCCACATCGAATGCCGCCGGTGCGGTCATCTGGTCACCGGAAGCGTGCCAGGCCGGATCCTCCAGCAGCAGCCGGCCGTCCATGTGGAGCCGGAAACCGTCGTTGCTGTTGACGCGAAACTGGTAGCGGCCGGGATTGGCCAGCAGGACAAATCCGCTCATTTCCACGCCGATTCCGCGGTTGGTGCCGCTCTGGAAAACCTGCCCGCGACCGAACCGTCGATTCAGATTGGTGACCGGCGGGCCGGGAACACCCTTTTCGAGCGCATCCTCTCCATGGGGCAGCATATCGACGTGTCGGACGAAGCGCTTGGGAAAATAGAGCACCGCCAGCCCGGGCTTGAGGTCGGCGTCCACGTCGGGAAGCGGCGCCGCCGCGGGGCGGGCGAAACCGCCGTCCCGGACGCTGGCGCATCCCGCCAGGAAAGTCACTGTCACGAGCAACAAAAGGCCCGCTGTCTGCCGCCGGTTGATGCGCATGATCTTTTGTCCTTTGCTAAAGCGTTACGAGAGGGATTGACGATTGCGGTGTCAGCCGGCCGATGATCCGAAACCGGTCATCACGTAAATTTGAGAGACAGTTTTTCTATTCCTTTTTTGGACTTGACTTTAACACCCAGCTCGATGCTGCTGTCCCGCATCCCGAGCGCGAGCTGTGTGGTGCCCTTGTCCGCGTCGATATGGGTGATATCCCGGATGGCCGCCAGAATCTTGTCGCCCACGGCCGTCCCCGGCGAGGGCAGTTCGGTCGGGCGGTATTCGGCGGTGACCTTTACGTTGCCGTCATCGCCTTTGGTCAGGGTGATCTTGCTGGCATTGTTGTTGACGCCGTGGAGGGCGGCCAGTGCGAGCCATTTCAGAGCAATGTCTTCTTCCCCTTCGGTGGAGGGTATTTGCGACATCTCCCGAAGCGGGTCGGTCGTGGCGAAGCAGTCACACAACTCCTGGACTTTAAGATGAAGATTGCGTTCGTCTTTCATGATTTGGGCCCCCTTTGGTTGTAAAATGGTGGGTGGTTTGCGTCCTGCCTGAATTCGATGGTGAACACTAAGGCGCAATTGTCCAAAATGCAAGACACCGGTGGCGTCCCTAAGGTGGGTTTCGAAACGGTTCGGTGCCGTCAGCGCCGTCGTGCTGCGGATGCGGTTCAGCCGGTGGCGTCGAAGATCGCTCGCCGGTCGTGTACGAACCGCTGCATGAAGCGTCGATAGCGGCGACGCCTGAATTCGCGGAGGCTCCAGCGGCGGGGGGTCAGGCACTGCCGCCGCGACGGTTTGACGACGTAGACCCAGGCGCCGCGACGGCGACCGTCGCTGGTAAGGACCGTCAGGCGGCCGCGGCGGTAGAGTTGCCCTTCGAATCGATCGAGCACCGCCAGTTCGGTCGCCGTCAGACCAAAGTACACCCGGCCGCCGGTTATTTGGCGAGGGGTGGGGCGCAGGCCGGGGTATTCGGCACGGCGGACCTCAAACGCGCCGTATCCGCGAACCTCGGCCGGTTGGCCGCGGGGGTGGCGCCCGATAACGGCCAGCATCACAGCGGGAATCTGCAGGGTGCCGTAGCAGAAGAGATCGCTGCGCCCCCGGGTCCGGTTTGGCCTGTGAATCAAGACGGGAAACGCTTCTGCAGCGCCCGCAGCTTGTCGTCGAGATAGAGTCCGGCCTGGCGGAAGACTTCGGCGCTGTCCGTGCGGGTTTCCAGCTCTTCCAGGATCGTGTGGTAGCGTTCGATGGTCTGCCGCTCGACATCCGGGCCGATGGTCGGACGGGGGTGGCGGTGGTCGTTGAAGAAGTAATTGACCAGCCGCAGCGGTCCCGGCCGGCGGAAAGGCCAGGAAACCCGCAGCAGAAAGAGGTTGTAGAGGGCTTCGCGCGCCTCGTTGTTGTGCGTGAAATCGTCCATGAAGACCCGGCGGTTCAGGCGGTGCTCGATTTCATCGAAGATGGCCCGCAGCAGGCGGTGTTCGGTCACCAGGAGCCCGTAAAGATACCAGTCGCCGACCACGGCCCGAACGATTTGCTTACAGCGTGTCGGCAACAGGCGCGTGGCCGGGCAGAAGTAAATGTGACAGGCCATGCCGCCGTAATGGCTCAGACTGCGAAAATCCATGCCCCGGTTTTGGGGCTCGAGGGGGTGCAGCATGCAGCCCACGGTTTCCCTGTAGGGGCCGACAAACCCCAGAAAGGGGCAGTGGTGGAAATCCGGCAGGGGGCGCTCCTGGCTCTCGGCCGTTTCGATCGCCGTGCGAAACTGCATGATGCCCTCGATGGTGCGGGCAACCGCGGCAAACCGGCGCGTGCGCTCGCCCAGCAGCCGCTCGAGCGTAAGCCGCGACGCATCCATCACATTGTAAAGGCCGCAGCAGGCGCCGCAGGAAACCGATGCGCCGACCTGGCAGAGATAGTCGTCGTCGAGTTTCTGCTCGTGCAGCGGTGCTATCGGCCGGCCGTTGAGGATGTTTCGGGGCGTGGGAGCGGCGTTTTTCATAACGGCGTTTCAATCGGGCGCAGGTTCAGGGCGCGTGTCGGTTCATTGCAAAGTCATCCAGCCGCCCTAATGAAAAACCGAAAACACCCGGATGTCAACTCGTCATTGCCACCGCTTCGATTTCGATCTGGACGTCTTTGGGCAGGCGGGCCACCTGTACGCAGGCCCGCGCGGGCGGCTGCGCCGCGAAATACCCCGCGTAGATGTCGTTGATCGTCCCGAAAGCATCCATATCGGCAATATAAAGCGTGGTTTTGACCACTTGGTCCATGGAACTGCCGGCCGCCTCCAGAATCGCCCGGAGATTGTCCAGGACCTGGCGGGTTTCCGCCTGGATATCGCCCTGGACCAGCTCCCCGCTGGCCGGATCGATCGGGATCTGGCCCGAAACGAACAGGAACCCGCCGGCCTGGATCGCCTGCGAATAAGGGCCGATGGCCGCGGGCGCGCTGGTTGTGCTGACGATTTTGCGTTCCATGCGAAGATCCTTTCTTCTAAACGGTTCGTGTTTCAGATAACCGGTCGCCGCATGCCCCGCCTGAATAGGGCTCAGGTGAGCCCGCAAGGCGGTTGGGCGGCGGCGCGCATCATGGCATCGAATTGCTTGATTGGAACGGTGATCCGGTGGATGCCGTGGCTGTCCGGGAAAAGATGCGGGATCTAAACCAGCGCCATCTTTTCATTGTCCAGAAGATCCTGTATGGTGGTTCGGTCGTAGACCTCGTAGATGGCGCCGCAAACGCGGTCCCACATGGGTTTGAATGCGCAGTTGTCGTTCAGCGGGCAGCCTTCACGGGCGATGCAGGCATCACAGCGGTCTTTGTGTATTCGATCGTCGATAAACCGGAAGATGGCCCCCACGGTGACCTGCTCCGGGGGCTTGAGGAGGGAATAGCCGCCGTAGCAGCCGCGTTTGGCGGCCACCAGGCCCGAGCCCTTGAGCTGGGCCATGATCACTTCCAGAAAACGCAAGGGAATGGCCTGGACTCGAGCGATATCCGCGAGTTTGATCGGCCCCTCAGACTGACGCTTGGCCAGTTCGAATACGGCCCTGAGGGCGTATTTGTGCTTCTGGGTGATCAGCATGTTTTCGCGGTTTGCTGCGGAGGCCTCGTTTCTGCCGCCCCCCTGCGGACGGCGCGTTTGAGGATCCGATTAGGCGGAGTGTAGAATAGCCGGATAGCGAAGTCAAACCGGGGGTTTTGGCGCGGTGATGCCGGCTGCCGGGCCGCTGGCGCAAACCCGGCCACCCCCCGCCCGAGAAAACCAGACGGGCCCCGCCGGTTTTCCCGAAAACCGGGCGTTGCGGGGCGATAAGGCGCACGCCGATGAAACCAATGGTCGCCATTGTGGGACGTCCCAACGTGGGCAAGTCCACCTTCTTCAATCAGGTCACCCGCAGCCGTGACGCCCTGGTGGACGACTTTCCCGGCGTCACCCGCGACCGGATATACGGTGACGCCCTCTGGAACGATATCCCCTTCACGGTGGTCGACACCGGCGGCTTTGGCGGACAACCGGACGATGCCTTTGCCGACGCGATCCGCCATCAGGTCTTCGAGGCCATGACGGCCGCCGATGCGATCATCATGCTCATGGACGGCCGCCAGGGGTTGTCGCCCTACGACCGTGACATCGTGGATACGCTGCGCCACCAGTCCAAGCCGGTTTTCTTCGCGGTCAACAAAATCGACGGCGCCGAGCAGGAAGACCGCATGGCCGAATTCTTCGCTCTGGGGCTCGAGCATCTGTTCCCCTTGTCGGCTGAACATCGGTTCGGGTTGAGCGATCTGCTCGACCGCCTCGTGGCGAACTTCAAGGCCCATCCGGCGGTCTCGCGCGACGAGATCCGGCTGGCCGTTGTGGGTCGCCCGAATGTCGGCAAATCTTCCCTGCTGAACCGGCTGGTGGGTGCCGAGCGCCACCTGGTGAGCGATATTCCCGGAACCACGCGCGATGCCGTCGACTCGGTGGTCAAACGCGACGGCCGGCACTATCGGCTGATCGACACGGCCGGCATCCGGCGCAAGGGCAAGGTCACCCGCAAGCTGGAGAAATTCTCGATTTTGAAGGCCCTGCGAAGCCTGGATCGCTGCGACGTGGCCCTGATCGTCATCGACGCCGCCGAGGGGGTGACCGATCAGGACATCAGCGTGGCCGGCTACGCCCATGAGCGGGGTTGCGGCTGCGTGTTGGTGCTGAACAAATGGGATCTGGTGGCCAAAGATCAGAACAGCGTGCGACGCTTTACCGAACAACTGCGCGACGCGGCCAAGTTTCTGGCTTTCGCGCCGGTGTTGACCATTTCGGCCCTCACCGGCCAGCGCGTCCAGCGCATTTTCAAGTTGGCGGCGACGGTGCACGCCCAGTATATCGCACGGGTGAACACCGGCCGCATCAACCGGATCCTGGAACAGGCCCTGGCGGACAATGAGCCGTCCCTGCACCGTGGTCGGCGCATCAAGTTTTTTTACGCCACCCAGGCCGCCACACGGCCGCCGACGTTCGTCATGTTCGTCAACTATCCGGAGGCGGTCCATTTTTCCTATCAGCGCTACCTGGTCAACCGCCTGCGGTTGGGGGCCGGGCTGCACGACACGCCGATCCGGCTCGTGCTCCGGCCGCGCGCCGGGCGCCGGTCTGTCGGCACACGCCCCAAGCGCCGGAAGCGGCCGGGACGTAAACCCAGGCGTTCGCGCTGACCGACCGGCGCGATCGGCCATCATTGAGGTGCCATCGGTGGATTTGTTCGAGCAAAGCGCCCGTCAATCAATAGACACGCCGCTGGCCGACCGCATGCGCCCGCAGCACCTGGAGGACTTCGTGGGCCAGCGCCAGGCGGTGGGGGAGGGCTCCCTGATCCGGCAGCTGCTGGGGACCGAGAGGCTTTTTTCCCTGATTCTCTGGGGACCGCCGGGCACCGGCAAAACAACCCTGGCCCGTCTGGTGGCGGGCGCCCACAAGGCCCACTTCATCGAATTTTCGGCCGTGTTGAGCGGTGTCCGCGATATCCGCCGCGTGATCGACGAGGCCCGCCAGCAGCGTGATTTTCACCATCGCCGCACCATTTTGTTCGTCGACGAGATCCACCGTTTCAACAAGGCCCAGCAGGACGCCTTTCTGCATCATGTCGAAACGGGCCTGATCACGCTTATCGGGGCCACCACCGAGAATCCCTCCTTCGAGGTCATCCCGGCCCTGATGTCCCGCTGCCGGGTGGTGCTGCTCAAGTCCCACACGGACGAGGACCTCCGGCAGATCCTCAACCGGGCCCTGACGGACCGCGAGCGAGGGCTGGGACGCGAGGGTCTGGCCATCACCCCCGAAGCGCTCGATTTTCTGGTGCGCGCCGCCGACGGCGATGCCCGCCGGGCGCTGAACAGCCTGGAGATGGCGGCCAGCCTCCGCACTGCCGGTGCCGCCGCCGGCAGCGACCGGGCGCCGATCGACATCGCCCTGCTGGAGGCCGCCTTCCAGAAAAGGGCGCTGCGCTACGACAAATCCGGCGAGGAGCATTTCAACCTCATATCGGCGCTGCATAAGAGCCTGCGCGGCAGCGACGCCGATGCCGCCCTCTATTGGCTGGCGCGCATGCTTGCCGCCGGCGAAGACCCGCTCTACATCGCTCGCCGCATGGTGCGTTTTGCCTCCGAGGATGTCGGCCTGGCCGACCCCCGCGCGCTGGACGTCGCCCTCAGTGCCATGGAGGCCTTCCGGTTTATCGGACGCCCCGAGGGCGAACTGGCCCTGGCCCAGGCCGCGCTCTATCTGGCCACGGCCCCCAAAAGCAACCGCGTCTACCGGGCCTACCGGGCGGCGACCCGGACCGCGGAGAGCCACGGCAGCCTGCCCGTGCCCCTGCACATCCGCAATGCCCCCACGGGCTTGATGAAAAAACTGGGCTACGGCCGGGGCTATCGCTACGCCCACGACTACGAGGATGCCTTCACCCCGCAGGACTATTTCCCGGACCGCTTGAAGGGGACGATCTTTTACGAGCCCACCGAGCGCGGCGATGAAAAGGCAATCAAGCGCCGCCTGGATCGGTGGCGGCCGCTGACCGGAAAAAAGCCCCCCCCCCGCGGGAGCTGATCGCCGGCCCGTATGTGCGGTCCGGCGATGGCGATCCGACCCTGGCGAACCCGGTGGAAGAGCTATGGGGCACGGCCAGAAAACCGCCCGGTTCCACCGCGCCTGGCTTGACATCAGTCCTAAGGCGCTCTATTTATTTAATATATTTAAATATCCCACGAATAGGCACGTTGGCGCGCGATCGGTGCAAGTCCCGCGCATTCGCGCGTCAACCCTCGAATGAAAGGGGGAGGGGCATGCAAACGGCCGGTGACATCATGACCACCGACGTCATCACGGTGACCCCGGAAACCGAAATCGTTCAGGCGGCCCGGCTCCTGCTCGAAAACCGGATCAACGGGCTGCCGGTGGTCGACGACCAGGGACGGCTGGTCGGCATCGTCTGCCAGAGCGACTTGATCGTCCAGCAGAAACGCGTGCGCGTGCCTTCGCTTTTTACGCTCCTCGACGGTTATATCACGCTTTCTTCCGCCCGGCATTTCGAACGCGAAGTCGAAAAGATCGCAGCTTCGCGGGTGAAACAGGCCATGACGCCCGACCCGGCCCACATTACGCCCGAAACCGCTATTGAAGAGGTGGCGACCCTCATGGTGGAAAAAAATTATCACACCCTGCCGGTGGTAGAGGCTGGCCGCCTGATCGGTGTCGTGGGCAAGGAAGACGTGCTGCGCACCATCATGTCGGGCAAGTAGGGCCGGGGGGAGCATACGCCCGCCCGCTCGGTTACGGCGTGGGTCTTCGGCCGCCGCTGCCGGGGACGGCAACGGGCCGCTCGGGCCGGAAAGGAGATCTCATGACCATACGGACGATTGCCTGCTGTACCGACTTCTCGGAGAACGCGCATCGGGCCGTGGCGCAGGCCGTGGATATGGCGGCCCGCTTCAACGCCAAGCTCTACCTGCTGCACGTGCTGCCCCCCATGATCAACCCGGTGCTGCTGGACAGTGGCTGGATACCCCCGGAGATGCCGCGGGATGCCGTCATCCTCAAGATCGAGGAGCAGATGCAGAATCGCTACGGCGCACAGATGCCCCACGAGGTCGATTATGAACTGGTGGTGCGGGACGGCCATGTTTCCACGGAGATTCTCGAATTCGTCCGCACGCAGTCGGTCGATCTCGTGATCACGGGAGCCTACGGCCTCTCGGGGATGGGGCTCGTGCTTTTCGGCAGCGTGGCCAAACGCGTGGCCCAGAAGGCGGCCTGCTCGGTCCTGATCGTCCGGGCGGTCGAGCGCTGAAACCCAGCTGTCGCAGACGCTCGGCGGCGACTCGCTTCAAACCTGCAGCTCGACCCGGCGGGTCGATGCCTGGCCTTCGGGGGTGAAGGTGCATTCGATGAATTGGGTGCGGCCGTCGGCGGCCATCAGCAGTACGCTCGATGATCGTGTCCCGTAGGTCGGGCTTTGAATGAAGACCGGTGCCAGCAGGCGCTCCCATTCGAGACCGATTCCGGTGGCGGGCAGTTGCCCGTCCGGCGGCTGATGCCGGTCCTGCAACAGGGCCAGCAGCGCGTCGGGATCCGGCCGCGCGTTCTTGGCGACGATGGCCGCCATGGCCCGCCGGGCGCGCCGGACCTTGGGCCAGGGGGTGTTCAGCAGGTGATTGCTGAGACCGTGGATGCCGGCCTCGATCGGGCGCGGGGCGCCGCCGCGATTGCCGAAATAGAAGAGTCTCGAGCGCCGGCCGGCAATCAGATTGAATCCGTTGTAGCCCGGGGCGTCGCGGTGCAGCGCTTCGAGATAGGCCCGGGCCCCCTGTTGTCCGATCAAAAACTCGCTTACCAGATGACCACGCGAAGGCGCGTCCGAGCGAAAACGTTCGGGTTCCCGGAAATTCGTAATCGCGGCCAGGCGCCCGCTGCGATGCAGTCCCATCCAGGTGCCGCCGGCCTGCAGGTCCCTGCCGGCCAGAACGCCGCTCGGCTCCGGCCACCAAGCCAGCGGCTGCGTTGGACGGGTGTGGAATTCATCCCGGTTGGCCGCCACGATCAGCGGGTAGTCGGTACGGCAGCGATAAGCCAGAACGATGAGGCACATGGGTGCTCCTTTTGTGGCGGCGCCGGGTCGGATCAAATCGGGCCGGTCGGACGTCCCCCGACCCTGCGGTATCCCGGATCGCTAGTCAGGAACTCGCCGCTTCACATGCCCTATTCCAAACCGGTCGGCGATGCAACCGGGGAGGGGATGCACACCGGCCGTTAGGTCTCCACGGCTTGTCTCCGAGAGGCGGTTTGGGGCTGGCCCACCGGGCGTCGGCTCCCGATCACGGCCGGCCGTAAATCTCGGCCCGGCAATGGTTTTTTTGCTTTACAACGTCTGGGGCATCTGCTAAAAAATCCTGGATTTTAATAGGTTATCGATGGACCGGGCCCCGAAGGGCACGGGGCCCGACGAACACGAAAAACAAAGGAGCGCAGCAGGAATGGATACCCCAAGAAAGATCGGGATCATGGTCTTCAGTATGGTGCCCGCCATTATCGGCGGGTGCGTGACGTATGATCTTAGCGGCGGAAGCTACAATGCCGTAGGCGTTTACCTGGCCATTCTGCTGCTTCTTTTCGGCGGGTTCATTAGCCGATAGCCTCGACGGCTGCCGACAGACATCCAACCCACCACGACGCACCGTCCCCTGCATGGATACCGGGCAGGCGCGCCGTGGTTCTTTTTGCGGTCACCCCGTGCCCAGCGATAGGCCGCACCTCGAACGCGCAGGCGCCCCCTATCGTTGAACCGACTCGCCGCCTGTCCCCGGCCAACCGGCAAACGCGGTGCAACGCATGAACGGCCCCCGAAAAAACGACATTACGCTGTGGGTCTTTCTGGCCTATTTCAGCCTGTCCATCGGCCTGATCGCATGGCTCTTCTGGCCTTTCGGCTCGACCTTGATCATGGCCTGCGTCGTCACCGGGCTTTTCAACCCGATCTGCAAGCGCATCGGGCGTCGGCTCGCCCCGTCCCTAGCCTCATTTCTCACCTGCGTGCTTATTTTTCTCCTGGTTTTCGTTCCCATCGCGCTGTTTGCCGGCATCCTGGCCCAGGAGGCCTTCGGGCTTTACAATATGGGACGAACGGCCGAGATCAGCAATCAACTCCGACAATTGGTCGAAGGCAGCCAGGTGCTGGAATTCGCCAACGCCCTGCTGGCGCCGTTCAGCTTTGAAATCAGCGTGGCCCAGCTCCAGAACGCGTTCTCGGAGCTCGGCAAAAACGTGGGCCTGTTCCTCTACCGCCAGGCCCAGGCCATCGCATCGAATATATTGAAATTCATCATCAATTTTTCCTTTATGCTGCTGGTTTGCTTTTATCTGTTTGCGGACGGTCAGCGCCTGCTGGGATTTATTTTCAACATTTCGCCTCTGCCCCAGGACCAGGAGGAACGCCTGGTGTCTCAATTCCAGGACATGGCCGGCGCCATCCTGATCGGCAACGGTGTAAGCGCCCTTATCCAGGGGGTGCTGGGCGGATGCGTCTTCGCCCTTTTTGGCCTGCAGTCCCCCATACTCTGGGGGGTTATTATGGGGCTTCTGGCTTTCCTCCCCATCGTCGGTATCGGGGTCGTTTTCCTGCCGGCCACGATTATCCTGTTTCTGACGGGCCGCTACGGCGCCGGGCTGTTTTTCATCGTTTTTTACATTGTGATTACGCTTGTAATCGAATATTTATTCAAACCGCGCATCGTGGGCAAACGGGTTCAGATGCACACCCTGCTGGTATTTTTGTCCATCATCGGCGGTCTGCAGCTTTTCGGTATTCTGGGGATCATTTACGGTCCCCTCGTGGTGACCGCCTTTCTGACCCTGGCCGACATCTACCAGCATAGCTATCAGGCCAGCATTGCCCCCGAAGGCGCAGACAAGCCCGCGCCGGGGCCAGGCATGAACCCATCGAACCAACGATACGGGACACGACCATGAACAACGAAAATATGCCCGCCATAAGCATCGAACGCGAAATGAAGAAGTCCTACCTGGACTATGCCATGAGCGTGATCATCGGCCGAGCGCTTCCGGATGTGCGCGACGGCCTGAAACCGGTCCACCGCCGGGTCCTCTTCGCCATGCGCGAGCTCAAAAACGACTGGAACAAGGCCTACAAGAAGTCGGCCCGTGTGGTGGGCGACGTCATCGGTAAATACCATCCCCACGGGGATACGGCCGTCTATGACACCATCGTGCGGCTGGCCCAGGACTTTTCGATGCGCTACCCCCTGGTGGACGGCCAGGGCAACTTCGGTTCCATCGACGGCGACCCGCCGGCGGCCATGCGCTACACCGAAGTGCGCATGATGAAAGTCGCCCACCAGATGCTGGAGGACCTCGACAAGGAAACCGTCGATTTCGTCGAAAACTACGACGGCACACTGACCGAACCCTCGGTCCTGCCGGCCCGGATACCCAGCCTGCTGGTCAACGGCTCGGCCGGTATCGCGGTGGGCATGGCCACCAACATCCCACCTCATAACCTGGGGGAGATCATCGACGGCACCGTCGCACTGATCGAAGATCCGTCGCTGGAACTGGAGGCGCTGATCGGCATCGTCCCGGGGCCGGACTTTCCGACCGGCGGCATCATTTACGGCACCAAGGGGATTCGCGAGGCCTATGCCACGGGCCGCGGCATCATCCGCGTGCGGGCCCGCGTCGAGGTGGAGCAGGACAAGCGCAACCAGTCCGAGACCATCATCGTGACCGAACTGCCCTACCAGGTCAACAAGGCCCGCCTGGTGGAGAAGATCGCCGAGCTGGTGCGCCACAAGCAGCTCGACGGTATCCGCTTCGTCCGCGACGAATCCGACAAGGACGGCATGCGCATCGCCATCGGCCTCAAACGCGACCAGTTCGCCGACGTGGTGATCAACCAGCTCTACAAGCACACCCGCATGGCGAGCAGCTTCGGGGTCATCTTTCTGGCCATCGTCGACAACCGGCCCGAGCTGCTGAACCTGAAGGAGCTTCTGCAGCACTTCATCCGCCACCGCAAGGAGATCGTGGTGCGCCGCACGCGCTTCGATCTGCGCAAGGCCGAGGAGAAAGCCCACATCCTGGAGGGCTACAAGATCGCCCTGGACAACATCGACGCCGTGGTCGCCCTGATCCGGGCCTCCAGCTCTCCGGCGGAAGCCAAAGAGCGGCTCATGGCGGATTTCGGCCTGTCGGCCATCCAGGCCCAGGCCATTCTGGACATGCGCCTGCAGCGTCTCACCGGTCTGGAGCGCGACAAGATCATCGCGGACTACCGCCAGACCCTGGAAAACATTGCCCGCTACCGGGAGATCCTCGGCAGCGAAAGGCGCGTGCTCGATATCATCAAGGCCGAGCTTGAAGAGATCCGCGCCGACTTCGGCGACGACCGGCGCTCCGAAATCCGGGTGGCTTCGCGCGAAATCACCCTGGAAGACATGATCGTGGAAGAGGACATGGTGGTGACCGTCTCGCAGAAAGGCTACGTCAAGCGCACCCCGCTGTCGCTCTACCAGAGCCAGCGCCGGGGCGGGCGGGGCAAGACGGCCATGGGGACCCGCGACGAGGATTTCGTCAAACACCTCTTCGTGGCCTCGACCCACCACACCTTTCTTTTTTTTACCAACAACGGCAAGGTCTACTGGTCCAAGGTTTATGAGCTGCCGCAGGCCGGGCGGGCCAGCCGCGGCAAGGCCATTGTCAATCTGATGAATTTCGAGCCCGGTGAAACCTTGACGACGGTTTTGGCCGTGCCGGAATTCCAGCCGGGCAGCTACATCATTATGGCCACGCGGCAGGGGATCATCAAAAAGACGGACCTGATGGCCTACAGCCGGCCGCGGGCCGGCGGCATCATTGCCCTCAACCTGATGCCGGGAGACGAGCTGATCAGCGCCCGCATCACCGACGGCACCCTGAACGTGTTCCTGGGCACGGCCCAGGGAAAATCGATCCGTTTTCACGAAATCGACGTCCGTGCGGCCGGGCGTATCGCGCGCGGGGTGCGCGGCATCAACCTGATGGCCGGCGATCGGGTGGTGGGGATGGAAGTCCTGACCCACGGTCAGACGCTCATTTCGATTACCGCGAATGGTTACGGCAAACGAACCTCGGTGGATGAGTACCCGGTGCAGAAGCGCGGCGGCAAAGGCGTCATCACGATCAAGACCAGTGAGCGCAACGGACAGGTCGTGGGCATCCTGTTGGCGGACGACGATGACGATCTGATGCTCATGACCGATTTCGGCAAGCTGATCCGGATGCCGATCGAGGGCATCTCGGTCATCGGACGCAACACCCAGGGGGTCAAACTGATTGAGATCAACGCGGGTGAGCGGGTGATCGGTGCGGCCCGTCTGGCCGAGAAGGACGCTAACGGAGACGGGCCTGAAGCATCTGACGACGCATCGGCGTCATGACCATTGGCGGGGCGCAGCCGACGGCCCGGCACGGGCCGGTGGTGGTGTGAACGCCATCGATTCCGGCGATGAGGAACGATATGAATCAGCAAGCGGATGACGATCTTCGCCTGGGGGTTGTGGGGGCCGGAAGCTGGGGCACGGCCCTGGCCAATCTGCTGGCCTGCAAGGGCTACGCGATCGACTTCTGGGTTTTTGAGACGGACGTGTGCCGGCAGATTGATAGACAGCGTGAGAACAAAGTCTTCCTGCCCGGCGTGACGCTATCCGCAAACATCAAGCCGACCAACGATCTCAACCGGGTGGTGGCCGCCAAAGATCTCGTCCTGGTGGTCGTCCCCTCGCATGTCATGCGGTCCGTCGTCGGCGCGATGGCGGACCGTCTCGATCCGGCCGCCCTCCTGGTCACGGCTTCCAAAGGCATCGAGAATCAAAGCCACCTCACCATGACCGGGGTGATCCGGGATGTGCTGGAGGGCTGGCCGGACAAGCAACTGGCCGTTATCTCCGGCCCCAGTTTCGCCAAAGAAGTGGCTCGCAAGGCCCCCACCGTGGTGACCGCGGCGAGTGCAGACATCGCCGCGGCGGAAAAGGTGCAATCCGTTTTTGCGACGCCCTATTTCCGGGTCTACACCAACACGGACGTGATTGGCGTCGAAATCGGCGGGGCCATCAAGAATGTCATCGCCATCGCCGCCGGGGTCATCGACGGCCTGGGACTGGGGCTCAACACGCGGGCGGCCCTGATCACGCGCGGTTTGACTGAAATTCAGCGGCTGGGACGGCGGTTGGGGGCGGATCCGCGGACACTGGCGGGTATCGCCGGCGTCGGCGACCTGATTCTGACCTGCACGGGCGATCTCAGCCGCAACCACACCGTGGGCAAGAAAATCGGCGAGGGGTTGAGTTTAGACGAGATCCTGGCCGAAATGCGTATGGTGGCCGAGGGCGTCAAGACCGCCAAATCGGTTTACAACCTAACCCGCAAGCTGGATGTGGAAATGCCCATCTGCCAGGCGATGTACGCCATCCTGTATGAAGACCTGCCGCCCGAAAAGGCGGTATACCGCCTGATGACCCGCGATTTGAAACAGGAACTCGAGTAGCCGGCGGTCGCCCCTGCGGGTCCGCGACCGCAGGCCGGCCGGAAGTGAACCGCCGGCCAAGCCCACGGAATCGAATCATGCCCGACACCCCAATTTCCACCGGCGCGGAAGGCCATCGCGAACGCCTGCGTGAACGTTTTCGCCGCTCGGGTCTGTCCGGATTTCATGACTACGAAGTCATCGAACTCCTGTTGACCCTGGTCACGCCCAGGCGGGATTGCAAGCCGGCGGCCAAAGCGGCGCTGGCGCGGTTTGGCAGCCTGCCGGCCGTATTGGAGGCATCGCCGCGGGAGTTGTGTGAAGTCGCCGGTATCGGGCCCCGCAATCTGCTGGGGCTCAAGCTGATCCCGGCGGTCTGTGAACGCTATCTGGAGCATCGCATGCGTCGCGAAGTGCCCCTGGACAACTCCCGGGTGCTTTTCGACTATCTCTACCAGACCATGCGCGACAAGAAGCGCGAACAATTCAGGGCCATCTTTCTTGACGCCCGCAACCGGGTTCTCGGGGCCCGGGTCCTTTTCGAGGGTTCGCTCACCGGCAGTCCCGTTTATCCCCGTGAAGTCGTGCGCGCCGCCCTCGATCACCACGCGGCCGCACTTGTTCTGGCCCACAACCATCCTTCCGGGGACCCCCAGCCATCCCCTGAAGACGACGCTATCACCCGAAGGCTCGTTCAGGCCTGCCTGCTCATGGATATCATTGTCCACGAGCATATCGTCATCGGCAATGGCACCTATTACAGCTACGCCGATAACGGTTTGATTCGCCAGATGCGTGCCGAGGCGCCGTTGGCGCCATGAAACCGCCGGAGACGATCATACCATGACCCGCGAAGAGCGCCCTTATTGCTACGGTAAACTCGAATGTGTCTTCCCCATGGGAGATGACGGCCTGCGGGAGACGCCCGAGTCCTGCATGGTGTGCTACTGTAAGACCGAATGCCTGCGCACGGCCGTGCAGGGGCAGGCGGGCGCCCAGGTCAGGGAAGAGAAGATCGATCGGGCCTATGCCGCCGGCATGATGGGCTTTTTCGAGCGCTGGTCGCGTAAGAAGGCCCTTCAGCAACAGCGGGATGCCGCGGACGCGGACGAGAACAAGTCCTGAGCCGCCGGGAAATCCGCCGCCGGGTCTTTGAGTCACCCCGCTGTCGGGGGCGGCCGCCCGGGAGGATGGACGGGCGCTATCCCCTCGATGGTCGGCCGGATTGACGATGCCGAAAGAACAATCCGCATTGTGGCGCTACGGGGCCGTGGCCCTGGTCCTGACCTTGCTGGTCCTGGCCCTGCTGTATTTCTCCGAATCCC
>CAYMAR010000008.1:12969-30108 GCA_964388465.1 uncultured Desulfobacteraceae bacterium | reverse complement strand
GGGCCGTCCGGCGACATCATCCTGCTGACCTGGCGGCAACCGGCCGATCGCGATGACGCCGTGTTTCTGCCCGGCAGCAGTTGGAACGAGGGCCGCAACCGGCTGCTATGGGAAGCCCGCCGCCGCGCGCGGCGAACGGGAAACGATTATCTCTACTATATTTTTATGGACGACGACTGCCGGGTGCGCGAAGACGTCGAACGGGCCCGCCGGCTGGGCCTGCCCCTGACCGGCAACCCCTTCCGCACCTTCGAACGCTTCCTGCTCGAATGGGAGCCGGCCGTGGGCTATACGCGCTACGCCTGGCAGCATTGCGAAAAAGACCGGGCCGTCAACCTGGGGCACAATTTCGATGCGCTCTTCAACGCCTTCCACCGCGAGACCCTGGATCTGCTGCTGCCCTACTATACCGGGTTCGACAGTGAGTCCTGGCTCTACGCCCAGCACCTTCTGAACCATCTGGCGAGTCTTTTCTACCACCCCCATCGCATCCAGTGCAATCTGGTCGAAACCGCGAACGCCCGCCGCCAAGGCTATGCCCCGCGTAAAAAATACTGGCAGATCCCCACCACCTTTCTGGCCGGGGCCCTGCGGCCCGCTACGCGCGCGCGACTGAACACCACGGCGCCCAACACCCCCGAACCGCAGCCGGGCCGGCCCCGACGCAAGGATCGCTCCTACCGGATGGGGGCGGATGCGATCGGCCGGCATTTCTACAGCGACCATCCGTTTCTGGCCCATCGCCGCCTCGACCAGGCCCGGCCGCGGCCGGTGCGACGGCTCGCGCCCCGCGGGCGTGTGGCGGTCTGCATCTCGGGGCGCTGTGTCGGGCTCGATCGCACCCATCCAAACATTCGGCGCCATCTTCTCGAGCGCCTGCCGGCCTTCGACCTTTTCATGTATGTGCCCGACGATGAATTCGCCCCCCTGGCCCGTCTGCTGTCACCGACCGTGTTAGCGGTCCGGCCGGACCGGCCGATCGACGAAGGCCGGTTGCGCCACGGCCGCAACTGTTTGATCAAGGCGGGGGTCCAGGGCTACCTTCAGCAGCTTCAGGGCCTCAAGGCCTGCGACCGGCTGCGGCGGGAATATGCGCGGGCGAACGGCGTCGAATATGCCGCCGTGATCCGCTGCCGCCCGGACGTCTGCTTCGAGGCGCCGGTGCCCGACCTGCGCCATCTCGATCTGAACTATCTGTATGTTCCCGATTTCCACATGTACGAGGGTGTCAACGACCGGTTTGCCATCGGCAACCCGCAGGATATGGCGGTTTACATGTCCAAACGCGACAGCTTCGACGCCTACGTGCGGGAGTGGGAAGCGAGCCGTCCGCAGGCGCCGCCCGTAACCGCGGAAATGTTCACGGCGGGGCATCTGCGCGCCCACGGCATCGCCGTGCGCCGTCTGGCGGTGCGTTTCAACCGGGTGCGGGCCGGAAAAGTCAAGCGGGACACGGATGGACGGCATTGACCGGGCCCTCCGGAAGGGGGGCGTGGCACACGAACTTGGGCATTCCGACTTGATCCGCGGCCAAATGAGTGCCATTGTCAGGGGGGACCGTTTCGGGCCGCACCCCTTCTCAGATCAGACGCAGGCATGCCATGCAAAACAACGCTGCACCGACAAACGCCGACCAGAAAGACCCCGGCATCCGCCGGCAAGTGGTGCTGCCCCTGGGCAAATCCGTCGAGATTGCCTATAACAGTATTCGGGTGCGTTTTTTTCGTTCCCTGATCACGACCATTAGCCTGGTGCTGGCGGTGTCCTTTCTGAGTTTCGTCAATGTCAGCACCGACGTGGCCAACGGGCTGCTGGCCACCGGTGACCCGGAACTGCGGCAGGCGCTGGTGCGCTCGGGCTACGATCTCGCGCCGGAAGACCGTCGGGCCGACAGCAGCCCCAAGCAGCGCTGGATCGTTCTGCTCTCCCTGCTGGTCTGTGCGGTGGGCATCGTGAATGCCCAGCTGATGGCCGTCACCGAGCGCTTTCGGGAGATCGGCACGATGAAGTGCCTGGGGGCGCTCGATCGGTTCGTTCTGCGGCTTTTTCTGTTGGAGGCCGGTATGCAGGGCCTGGTGGGCGCGGCGGCCGGCGCGCTGGGCGGCGCGTTTTTCGCTTTATTGAACGGCGCCTTTTTTTTCGGCCGTCAGGCTGTCGTCATGGTGCCGGTCGGGGATTTGCTGATGTCATTGTTGACCGCCACCGCGGCCGGCTGCCTGTTGAGCCTGATCGGTGTGTCCTACCCGGCCTGGGTGGCCGCGCGCATGCAGCCGGTGGAAGCCATGCGGGTCGAACAGTAGCCTCGCCGCGCCCCGTGAGCGCCACCGGCTACCAACCGACGGGTTAACGAGAGCTGAGGACCATGACCACGACCAAGAATATCGTTCGGGTGACCAATGTAACCAAGACCTTCCAGCTCGGTAAGATTGCCGTCCATGCGCTCAAGGGGGTCGATCTGGAAATACCGACGGGCCAGTACGTCTCGATCATGGGGCCGTCGGGATCGGGCAAAAGCACGCTGTTCAACATGATCGGCGGGCTGGACAAACCCACCTCGGGCAAGGTCTACATCGACGAAGTCGACGTATCCCAGCTGGACGCCTACGAATTGGCCTGGCTGCGCTGCCGCAAGATCGGCTACATCTTTCAGACCTTCAACATCATTCAGGTGATGACCGCGCTTGAAAACGTGACCCTGCCGATGACCTTTGCCGGTCGGCAAAATGACGAGGCCATCGAAAAAGCCATGGAACTGCTGGACCTGGTCGGACTCGGCGACCGGTTTCACCACAAGCCGTTCGAACTTTCCGGCGGGCAGCAGCAGCGGGTGGCCATCGCCCGTGCGCTGGCCAACGATCCAGCCATCATCCTGGCGGACGAACCCACCGGCAACCTCGACCTGAACACCGGCGAGGAGATCATCAGTCTGCTTCAGAATCTGAGCCACGAGCGCAACGTCACGGTGATCTCGGCCACGCACGACATCAAGATGCTCAACGTCTCCGATCTGGTGGTGTGGATCCGGGACGGGCGGATCGACAAGACCGAGAGCCGGGACGAACTGACGATTTCCATCGGGCGTATCGATGCGCGCGGCGCGTAAAACCATCACTTTGGTGGCCGGACAAAGGGACCGGCTGGGAGTCGGCATGCTACCTTCAAATTCAAATGAATCCATGGGCGGCGGCGCCCCGTTGCGGGCGGCCGTCGGGATTCTCATCCTGCTGGCCGGCGCCCTGGTGTTCTTCGGCCCCGGGCGGGCCCTGGCATCACCGGCCGAAGATTTCGATCGCGATATCCAGGCCCTGTCGGCTTCCGGTGATCGCAGCGTCGGAAGCGCGGGCAACCGGCAGGCGGCGGCGTACATCCTCGAAACCCTGGAAGCCGGGGGTTTCGAAGCGGTGGGCCGTTTTCGTTTCAGCCTGCCGGTCCGGCGGCATGCGGGCGCTGCGTTGCGCTTCCCGGACCGCGAGGGCCGCGTCGCGCTCCATCCCCTCCTGGCCAATGCCGTCTCGCCGGGCACCATCCCGGCGGAAGGGCTATCGGGCCCCCTGATCTATGCCGGCAGCGGGCGACTGGATGAATTCAACGGGCAGGAAGCGGCCGGCGCCATCGTGCTGATGGAAATGAATTCGGGACGCAACTGGCTGAATGCCGCCAATCTCGGGGCGCAGGCCCTGATCTACCTCGACCGCGGGGATACCCCCCGGGCCCTGTTCGAAGACAAAAGCGAACTGACGCCGGTTCAATTTCCCCGCCTGTGGGCGCCGATCGAAGATTTTGAAGCCGTCGGGGGCGACCCTCGCCGACGCGCTGCCCGTTTCCCCCAACAGGCGACCGTGACCGCCGATACCCGCTGGGTGGATATGACGGCCGAGAACATATTCGCATTCATTCCCGGCCGTGATCCGGACCTGGCCGAGCGCCTGCTGGTCGTCGAGGCGTTTTACGACAGCCATGCTTACGTGGCCGGGCGTTCGCCCGGCGCCGACGAGGCCTGCGGCATCGCCACGCTGCTGGCCCTGGCCCGCCAGCTGCGCGACAACCCCCCGGCGCGCCCGATGCTTCTGCTGGCCACGGACGCGCACAGCGAAGGCCTGGCCGGCATGCGCGAGGCCGTGTGGAATTTTCACGCGCGTTCCAAATACTTCATCCTCAAGCGCAAGGCCCTGGCCGCGCGGCTCAAGCGGGCCAAAGCCGTCCTGCGCACGCTCAAGATCGAAAACCTCACCGGCGGCGAGGTGGCGCCCCTGCTGACCGAAGTCGTGGGCGAAGCCATCAAATCCGAAGTCGACCGGGTCTCACGTAAGCTCATGCGGCTCCGGCTCGAAGAGCGCAACCCGGAGACGGCGGCCGCCATTCAAAACCTGGCGATGCAGCGCCGGACCCTGCGCACCCTCGGATGGAAGCAGACCTACGGCGACATCGACGCCGACGAGCGGGCCTGGCTCGAGCGCCTGATTCCCGGCATCCTGTCCGAGTACAAGGGTATCCGCAAGGATGTCCAGCAGCAGTTGGCGTACCTCAAGCAGGCGATGGCTTTCCGGCGGATCGTCCGCGACAAGGAAATCGACGCGGTCATCTCGCTGCACCTCTCCAGCCACGGCGACGGGGTGGGGGCTTTCAACCAGGGGTTTCACTACAAGCTGCGCCCGCACCGGGCCAGTGCCCGGGTGCCGGTCTACAGCCTGATGAACGATGTCTTGAACGCCGCCGCTGATCGCGCCCACAAGGCGATTGGCGAGACCGACCTGTTCAAGGACTCGCTGCGGCCCAGCCGGCGCAAGCCGTGGTATTCCTATCTGCCCGACGAGCCCTCGATGGGCGGCGAGATCAGCGCGCTGGGCGGTTATATCGGGCTGACCCTGGCCACCACGCATGATGCCCGCCCCCGCTGGGGCACGCCCGAAGACCTGCCGGCGCATGTGGATTTGGATTTCGCCCGGCGGCAGAGCACGTTCGTCACGGCCCTCCTGCAGGACCTGGCCGCCGCCCCCCAATATCACGAAGGCCAGTTTCCGCGCATCGGTCTGTCGGTGCTCAACGGCACGGCCAAATTCATCCGCCACGGCGAGCTCTTCGCCCGCCAGGCGGCCCCGGGCACCATTCTGCTGGCTTTCCAGGGGCCGGCCCGCTATCACCTGCGGGTGGACCGTTCCGGTTATTTCGAGGTCAAGGGGATTTCCGACAAGAAAAACGTCTACGACAAGGTCATTCTGGAAGGCTACCGCTTCGATCCGTCAACCGGTGAAACCTTATGGGCCATCGATAAAAAACAGACCGGCAAGCAGCGCTACCGGGTCAAGATGCAACGGCGCTACATGGAAACCGACCTGATGATGTTTGCCTGCCGTCAGACCACCCTTTTTAACCTGCTCGAACCGCGCAGCTTCCGCTACATGACCAAGATCAACCTGCTGGACGCGCGTCTCGAAGCCGCCCCCCTCAAATACTGGTGGAGCCGGATCGACACCCGCGACTCCACCATGGCCTCTATCTACCTGGCGCCCGAGACCCGTTTCAAGATGACCCTTTCCGACACGGTCCTGCGCAAGAAGATGATCCTCACCGGGTCCACCGCGAGGCGGCCGGAGGGTGTCGGCTACCGGGTGAACGACTGGCCGCGGCTTTTTCACACCGAATACCACGTGGCCCGGGACATGTGGCGTCTGCTGAAGCCCCGGATCGACAGCCTGGAGGAGAAAGGCATCAACGACGAGCGCCTCGAGGGGCTGCAGGCCGAAGGCCTCAAAGCCCTGCAGACGGCGGAGACGGCCCTGGAGACCCGGGCTTACGACGTCTTCCAGGAAAACGCGGCCCGCTCCTGGGCCCTGGCCAGCCGGGTTTACGATCAGGTCGAAAGCACCCAGAAGGATATCCTTTTCGGGGTGCTGTTCTACATCGCGCTCTTCGTGCCGTTCGCCTTCTGCGCCGAGCGCCTCGTGTTCGGCTTCCGCAACATCCACAAGCGCATCATTGCTTTTTCGGGACTGCTGTTGCTTTTGATTTTCGTGATTTACAACGTCCACCCGGCCTTCGATTTGGCCTTCAGTCCGACGGTGGTCATCCTGGCCTTTTTTATCATCGGTTTGTCATTGATCGTCACCCTGATCATTTTCCTGCGGTTCGAAGAGGAAATGAACCAGCTCCAGGATCGCGCCCGGCGCAAAAACGTTGAGGGCATCAGCCGCTGGAAGGCCTTTGTGGCTTCCTTTTTTCTGGGTGTCAGCAATCTCAAACGGCGCCGTCTGCGCACGACCCTGACCTGCACGACGCTGATCATCCTGACCTTCACGATCATGAGCTTTACATCGGTGAAATCCACCCGCCTGCATGCGCGTATCATCTACGCGGCGCATGCCCCTTACCAGGGTTATCTGCTTAAAAATCCGGACTGGCGCGATCTGCCGCCCGAAGCCCTGAACGCCCTGACCAACGTCTTTGCCGGCCAGACGGTCGCCGCTCCGCGGGTCTGGATCGACACCGAGGACCGCACCCATGCCACCCGGATCCCGGTCATCCGGGGGGCGAGCCAGTTCGAGGCCCAGGGATTGGTGGGACTGTCCCACCGGGAGACCGATTTTACCGGGATGGATCAGGCGCTTACCGCCGGGCGCTGGTTTGAGAACGACGACGAGGCCGCCGTGGTGATCCCGAAGCGGATGGCCGACCGGCTCGCGATCGGCAGCGCGGATCTGGACCGTGCGACCGTGACCGTCTGGGGCAGCGTCTACCGCGTCGTCGGCATTTTCGACAGCCAGCTGATGAGCGCGCGAACCGATTTGGACGGCGAGCCTTTGACGCCGGTGACATTCCCGAGCGAGGTCTCCTCCGAGATGACCGAGATCGAGATGGAGGCCATGGAATCGGGAGATGACGTGCGTTCGTTTCAGAGCCGCTACCAGCACACCCCGGCCGAGCTGACCCTGTTCATGCCCTACAAGACCCTGATGGCCGCCGGCGGCCGGCTCAAGGCCGTGGCCCTGATGCCCGCCGACACGGAAACAGCGCCCCGCGAGACGGCGCATCGTTTGGCCGACCGCTTCGGGCTGGTGCTCTTCAGCGGGGAGCCGGAGGGTACGTTTCTCTACCATTCCAGCGACACGATCCAGTACAGCGGCGTGCCCAATATCTTCATTCCGCTGGTGATTTCGATCTTTATCGTGCTCAACACCATGATCAGCAGCGTCTACGAACGCAAACGCGAAATCGGCATCTACACCTCGGTCGGCCTGGCGCCGTCCCATGTCTCCTTTCTTTTCATCGCCGAGGCCATGGCCTTTGCCGTCCTGAGCGTCGTCCTGGGGTACCTGACCGCCCAGACCACCGCCAAGCTTTTTGCGGACACGGCGCTGTGGAGCGGCATTACGGTCAACTACTCCTCGCTGGCCGGCGTGGCGGCCATGCTGCTGGTGATCCTGGTGGTGCTGATTTCGGTGATCTATCCCTCGCGTGTGGCCGCCGAGATCGCCATCCCAGACGTGAACCGCTCCTGGGCCATGCCGGACCCGAAGCAGAGCCACATGTCGATCCCTCTCCCGTTTCTGATCAAAACGGACGAACTGCAAAGTCTGGGAGGCTTTCTGTTGAGCCACTTCGAAGGCCACCGGGACGTATCCCACGGCCTTTTTTCCACCGGACGGATCCGCTTCGACTGGCGGCCCCCGGCGGCCGGATCGCAGGGCGCGGATACGGCCGCTTTCGAACTCAACTCGCGTGTCTGGCTGGCCCCTTTCGATTTCGGCATCATGCAGCAGGTGGCGATCGCTTTTCGCCCGGCACCCGACGAGGCCGGCTTTTTCGAAATCCACGTCGACCTGATCCGCGAAGCCGGCGAGGTCAATGCCTGGGGGCGCATCAACAAGGCCTTTGTCAACGACCTGCGCAAACAGCTGCTGATCTGGCGATCGATGGACGCCTGGACCCTGAATCATTTCGAAGATTACCTGGCGGAGCACCACGCGACCCCTTCCGCCCCCGAAACCCATGCGCGGGTTGCCATCGACGACGATAGAAAGGACAGCGCGTGAGCACGGATCACCCCGAAGCGGCCGCCTCCGAACCGGCCGCCGCGCCCCTGCGGCTGCGGGCCGTCCTGCTGGGACTGCTCCTGGCGGTGGCGCTTTGCGCCGTGACCCCCTTCAACAATGCCTTCCGCCAGGCCACCCCCCTGGGGGGCGGGCATTTCCCGCTGGCCCCCTTTGTCATTTTTTTTGTTCTAACGGTGGTGATGGCCTTTGCCGCCCGGCTGTTCAACCGGCCGGCCTGGCTCAGCGGCAAGGAACTGCTCTTCATCTGGATTCTGATGGTGCTCGTTTCCGGGATCGCCTACACCGGCCTGGTGCGGACTTTTTTCATCAACCTCACGGCCCCGCACCATTTTGCGACGGTGGAAAACCGCTGGCTGGACATTTTGCATCCGCTGCTGCCGGCGGGCTGGTACCCGCGCGGGCCCGAGGCCATCGACGCGTTGTACAACGGGCTTCCCGGCGGGCGAAGCATGGGCTGGTGGCAGGTGCTGCAGGCCATCCCCTGGGCGGTCTGGCTGCCGGCCCTGTTCCGATGGGGCCTTTTTATCGCGCTGTGCTACGGGATCATGGTTTGCCTGGTGAACCTGCTCAGCCGCCAGTGGCTGCACAACGAGCGTATGAATTTCCCGCTCCTGCGCGTGCCGCTGCTGATGGAGGAGGCCTACAGCCAGGGGCAACTCAAATCGTTTTTCCTGAACCGCTTCATGCTGGCGGGTCTCGCGATTCCCGTCGGGCTGCACCTGCTCAACGGTTTGAATTTTTACTATCCGGAAGTACCGTCGATACCGACCCTGATCCTGACCGGGACCTATTTTCCCAAGTTCGGTCTCTTCTCGGGGTTTTACAAGATGAAGATCTACATTTATCCGGCCTTTATCGGTTTCGCTTTCCTGACGACGCGCCAGGTTTCGTTTTCGTTCTGGTTTTTCTTTCTGCTGGGTGTGATCTTCTTCGGCCTGCTGGCGGTGATGGGCTACAATATCCCGGCGGCCGCCCTGGGTGTGACCTTCGGCCCCACGCTCTCCCGGCCCGAGGAAATGCAGATGGTGGGGGCCTACGGGGTCTTCTTTGTTTTCATTATGTGGCTGGCGCGCTTTCACCTGGCGGACATCGTGCGGCAGGCGGTGGGGCGGGGCCAGAGCCCGGTCTCCCCGACCGAGTGGCTGCCCGTGCCCGTGGCGGCTTGGGGTTTCGTGGGCGGGGTTCTGATCATGGTGGTCTGGATGGCGTCGCTGGGCATGCGCTGGTGGGCCGCGCTGCTGCTGGTGGGGGCCTTTTTTATGATCCTGCTGGTGGCCAGCCGGATCATCACCCAGGGCGGGATCGCCTATTTCACGCTCACGGCCGCTCCGCTGGACGGCGTGTTGACCCTTTTCGGCAGCAAGTTTTTCACCGGGATCGGGCTGTTGATGGCCGGTGTCTTTCAAAAGGCCCTTTTTTTGGACCTGCGCGAATCCCTCATGCCCTCGCTCGTGCACGCCAACCGGATCACCGAAAAGATCGGACGCAAGCGCCTGGTGGCCGCCGCCATCGGCCTGGCGCTGGTGCTGGGCGTCGTGGTTTCCTTCGGGGCCATGCTGTCGCTGTGCTACCGCTTCGGCATCCGGGAACTGGGGCTCGACTGGGCCAGCCGCACCACCCTTTCCACCTACGAGAATATCGTCAGCCTGGTGGAGAATCCCCAGGTCACCAGCGACTGGGTGCGCCTTTTTACCCTGATCGGGGCCGGGCTGATGGTGGTTCTGGTCATCGGCTACCACCGTTTCTACTGGTGGCCGCTGCACCCGATCGGCTACCTGACCTGCTACAGCTCGGCCATGCGGATTCTATGGTTCAGCTTCTTCATCGGCTGGGTCTGCAATGCGCTCTGCATGCGCTACGGGGGCGTCGTGTTGTTTAAAAAAGTTCGCTATATCTTTATTGGATTGATTATCGGAGACTTTCTCATGGGGGGCATCTGGGCGCTCGTCGGGCTGTTCGCCGATGCCAGCTACCAGGTCCTGCCCGCCTAGCGCGACCACGGACCGGTATATGTACGAAGATAAAGAACTGCAGGAATACCGCGACCTTCTCAAAACCCCCACGCATTTCGAAGAGGGGTTTGACTGGAAGACGATCGTCGGGGCTATTTTCATCGGTTTTCTGATGATGCCGGGCAGCATGTATCTGCAGCTCGTGATCGGGACCGGGATCGGACCGGCCGCCCGCTGGGTGACCATCATTCTGTTCGCCGAGATCGCCAAACGTTCCTATACCGAGCTCAAACAGCAGGAAATCTTCCTGCTCTACTATATGGCCGGCGCCGCGCTGGCCTCTCCCTTCCAGGGGCTTCTCTGGAACCAGTATCTGGTCCAGTCGGATGCTGCCCGGATGCTGGGGCTGACCGAATTCATCCCCTCCTGGGTCGCGCCCACGGTGGATTCCGAATCGTTGGTGGAGCGGACCTTCCTGCACCGCGACTGGCTGATCCCGATTCTGCTGTTGATCGGCGCCCAGATTATTCAACGCATCGACCAGTTCGGCCTGGGCTACGCCCTCTACCGCATTACCTCCGACGTGGAAAAACTGCCCTTCCCCATGGCGCCGGTCGGTGCGCTGGGCACCATGGCGCTGGCGGAATCCACCGAGGACAAACAGAAGAGCTGGAAATGGCGCCTCTTCTCCATCGGCGGCATGATCGGGCTCGTGTTCGGGGCGCTCTACGTGCTTCTGCCTACCGTGTCCGATCTGCTGTTCACCCAGCCCATCCGCCTGATCCCCATTCCCTGGATCGAATTGACACGCCATACCGAAGATGCTCTCCCGGCGGTGGCCACGGGGATCCAGCTGGACCTGGGGCTTATCTTCATCGGCATGGTGCTGCCTTTCTGGGCGGTGATCGGCGGCCTGGTGGGATTGATCATCACCCTGGTGGCCAACCCGGTGCTCTACCGCCACGGCATCCTGCATCGCTGGCATCCGGGCATGGGTACCGTGGATACGATTTTCGCCAACAATTTCGATTTCTACATGAGTTTTGGCATCGGGCTGGGGCTGGCGATCGCGGCCATCGGCATCTGGCACGTGGTGCGCTCCTTCGGCCAGACGCGCGGCGCCGAGCGCGGCAGCTGGCAGGATCTTTTCAAGCCTCCGCCCGGGCGCGGGGATTTCAATTTCTGGATCTCGATCGGCATCTATGTCTTCTCGACCCTGGCCTACGTGGGGTTGTGCGTCTGGCTGGTCCCCACCTTTCCCTGGATCTTTTTTATCTGCTACGGGTTTATCTACACGCCCCTGGTGTCCTACATCACGGCCCGCATGGAAGGGATCGCCGGCCAGTTCGTGAGCCTGCCGCTGATCCGCGAGGCGAGCTTCATCGCCGGCGCCAAGTTTTTCGGCTACCAGGGGATCGAAATCTGGTATGCGCCCATCCCGATCCACAACTATGGCGAGGCCACGGTGAATTTCCGGCAGATCGAGCTCACCGGCACCAGCATCCGCGGCATCATCAAGGCCGAGATTGTGGTTTTCCCGGTGGTCATGATTGCCAGCCTGCTGTTCTCGCAGTTCATCTGGCGCCTGGCGCCGATTCCTTCCAGCAGCTACCCTTATGCTCAGGAACTCTGGCATTTGCAGGCCCTTAATACGTTGCTCATGCAGACCTCGACCATCGAGGGCAACTCCCTCTTCTTTCAGGCCCTGAATGCGATTTACGTCCTCACCGGTCTGGGTTTCGGGCTCGTGACATACGTCATTCTCACGATCCTGGGGCTGCCGGTGATGCTGATCTACGGCGTGGTGCGCGGTCTGGGGCAGAGTGCCCCCCACGGCCTCATCCTGGAGGTTTTCGGCGCGCTGCTGGGCCGCTATTTCTTCTTCAAGCGCTACGGGGCCATGTGGCGGCAGTATGCGCCGGTGCTGCTGGCCGGGTTTTCCTGCGGCATGGGGCTGACCGGCATGCTGGCCATGGGCTTCACGCTGATCTTGAAATCCTTGAGCCGGTTGGCATATTAAACTTATTCTGGTCTGGATAAGGTATTCTATTGCGCCAACCGTCATTCGCGAGCGATGGATACCTTCGACGCAGCCACGGCATGCGTCGCCTTAAAAGCGCGGCGGCCCCGGCCCGAGCCGGAAGCGGGTTTTCGGGATGGACACGATGCCGGACCCCGATGGTATCCGTAGCATTGAGCCTGCTTTGGGGCTACATGAGACGGGAACCTTAGCGAACGACCAACATCGAGAGGTATAAATGGGCATGCAAACCAAATGGCTGATCGGGCTGCTGGCCGTTGTCCTGGCCGGTGGCGGCTTGCCGGCGGCGGCCCAGGACGCTTCGATCCCCCGGGCGGTCGGTCCCTTCGCTCTAGGGCAGGACATGGCGGAGCTGACCGCGGCGGTGCGCGTGGGATCAGAGCTGCCGCTGCGTTATCAGGAGTACCTGAATGAAGTCGAAATTCAGCCCCTGGCCGGTTTCAAGAGCGGGCTGATCGCCTACGGCCTTTGCGCCCAGCCGGGCAAGGTCGTGCGCATCAAAATGAAATACAGGGATTCCAGCCGGAAATTCTACGATGCCTTGCTGGCGCGGACCAAACAGCGCTTTGGGACGCCCAGCGAATACAACGGCGACCCCTTTCATATCGTCATCAGCTGGAAGTGGTCTTTCGCGACCCCTTCCGGTCAGCGTATCAGCATGAGCGTGGCCCACAACACCCAGGATGTGGAAGAAAAATTCGGCAACACGATCAAGCTGACCCAGATCGATGCCATCGAAGCGGAGCGCACCTGCTTTCTGCGCCAGAACCCCGACGTGCGCGAACGCGAAGCCGACCGCGACATCCCGATCGGGCGAATGTCACCCGAGGACTGGGACCGTCTGGTGCCGCGCTGATGGACGTTTTGGAGGGGGCCAAACAGTTGTATCCGGCCCCGGAGGGGTGCAGACTGTTCGCCTGGGCGGGGCTGCGATTCGAACGGCCCGCGGGCTGGGAGACCGGCCAGCTGGGCTCAAACCACGGCTGGCTGGAGACGGATTTTCAGCCGGTAATGGAGTTCAAGACCGCCGTCGTACGGGGCCATTTTTCTTTCCGCCGCCACTTAAAGCAGTTGACGCAGGGATCATCTCTGCGTCTGGAACCCCGCGATCTTCCGCCCACCTGGCAGCCTCTGCTGAGCGCGTTCGATACCCGTGGGTTCCGCTGGCAGGGCCCCCGCCTGGGGGGCGATGGGCTGATTCTTCACTGCCCGGTCTGCCGTCGGGCGACGCTCCTGCAATTTTATCGAACCGGGGCGGCGGCGTCGCATGCCGTGACGACGGTGCTGGGCTCTTTTAACGACCACGGGGCCGACCGCCGCCCCTCGGTGGCCGTCTACGATATCCAGGCCACCGTTCCCGAAAATCTGCCCCTTGCGGGTTTCCGTTTCGAAAGCGGGCGCTTCGAGCTGGTGTACGGGGATCGCCGCCGCCAGCTGACCCTCTGGCGCTGGAGCCCCGCCGATACCGCCCTGCGACACCACCGCGATTCGCTCCGGGCATTCGCCCGCCGCAACGGTTTGCCGGCCGACCCGGGTTCGTCCGGGCCGGCGCAACGCGGGGATCGGGGGCTGGAGTGGCGCTGGCCGGTCCGCCGCGACTGGCGCGATCGGCTGCCATCACCCTTCAGACGGCGGCTTGCGCCCAACGTCTTCCGGATCTGGCACTGCCAGGCGTCCAACCGCATTCTGGCGGTCCGTGGCGACGGGCCAATCGAATACGAGGTGTTTGCAGAGGTTTGCCGCAGCTATGCGACTGTTTCGTAAAAGACAGCCTGGGCCCGGATGGACGCGGGAAAATGCCCTGCAGTGCGTGCCCGTCAAGAACAGCGCGGTCAGGGAAGTCCGCCTCGAAAACGGGCTGGTGCGACTGTGCTACCCGCTGCCGCTCAAGCCCTGGCTGGCGGAGCTGAGGCGTCGCTTCGGCCCGCCCGAGACGGCGACGCCCGAGAAGCAGATCGAATTGGATGAATTGGGTACGCTGACCTGGGATTTAATGGATGGCACCCTGAAATTCAGCGACATTGTGCGCCGGTTCAGTCGTCGGACGCAGGTGCACCCCAAGGAGGCGGAGGCGGCGGTGGCACAGTTTATCAGGGAGCTTGGCAGGCGGGGGCTCATCGGTCTCAAAAACAATGAGCCGTAATGCCGGCCTTCATCCGCTCAGATCGACTTGACGGCGTCGTCGACGGTGGGAACGATGGGGAGAAATGAATCGAAGCCGGAAATTTCGAAGACTTCCTTGACATAGTCTTGCATCGCGCACAGCACGAGCTTGCCATCCGCATTTTTAAGGTTTTTGGTCGCCTTGAGAATGACACGCAACCCTGCACTGGAGATGTAATCCAGTTCCTTGAAGTCGAGTATCAGCCGCTGATTGCCGCCCTCGATGCATTCAAATAGCTTTTGTTCAAAGCCCATGGCCGTGTTGGAGTCCAGCCTGCCATTGAGCTTGAATACGCTGTAGTTGTCGTGCCGGGTTTCTGTAATCTCCATGCTTGCCTCCCTTGGTCCCCGCTATGGTCCTGGATGGACGATTACGGGGCGGGTGTCGACGGCGCTTCGGCCGCCCGGTGCGAAATACGGTTTCGCATCAACCGTTTCTTTGGCTTTTAATTTCTCACTATCGACACGATCAGCCCAAATTCCCAGCCGGGCATTTTTGACTCGCGCCGAACCGCTGTCCTATTGATCTTTCAATATCTTCGTGAGTGTGAGCACGTTCGCGTCGGCGTCACGCCGGTAGTCGATCTGGTCGATATAAGCCTTGATCAGGTGGATGCCGAGACCGCCGATTTCGCGGTCGCTAAAAGTGCATTTCAAATCGGGCTGCGGCGCTTCCACGGGATTGAAGGGGACTCCGTCATCCGTGATCGTAATGGTGACCGTCTTACCCTTTTTGCGGCAAGTGACATGGATTTGGTGCTCGATTTCGTCATCGAAACCATGATTGATGATATTGGTGAAGAGCTCATCCATGGCCAGGTTGATTTCGAATTTCTGCCTTTTGGCAATGCCGCATTCCTCGCAAAAAGACGCCAAATGCTCGCAAAGCACATCCAGATCTTCCAGTCGATTGGTCAGTTTAAATTGGATTTGGGGCATTGAGCCACCATTGATCGTCTGGTTGGCGCCATGAACCGCTTACATGGCGCTGATGCCGGCTATCTCCTCCATTGAAACCCCTCGGGCCACCAATTCCTCGACCAGGCGCTTCTCCCAGCGCCGGATGCCGACCACAATCGCACCAAAAAGACGCGGCACGAGATCCGGAAACTGCTCGATCGATTTGGCAAATTTTTCGCGGGTCAGTACCAGGCACTCGACCGTATCCACGGCTTTGAGTGAGAACAAGCGCGGCATGCTGCCCAGCAGGGCCAGGCTCCCCAGGAAAGCGCCCGCCGAAAAGACGCGAATGTCAACCTCGGCGCCATTGGCCGCGTGGGTCAGCGTCGTTTGTCCGGACATCACGTAAAAGGCCTGGCCGTCGTCTTCATCCTGGGTAAAGAGGCAGTCCCCGGGCTGGTACGTCTCTCTGGCACACAAATAAGCAAAAACCTTGAGGGTTTCAATGGGTAATCCCGCAAAAAAATCAATCTGCCTCAGAATTTCCAGATTTTCCTGAAATTCGCAGCCGGCGCCGGCGCTAGTTTCTGCCGCTGACGAGTTCATAAAGCACTCCTTTGCGGGCCATGAGATCGTCGTAGGTGCCGCTTTCCATCAGTTTGCCCGCTTTCATGACCGCAACTTGGTCAAAGTTTTTTATGATGTCAAGTCGGTGCACCACCGCGATCACCGTTGCCTTGCCCTTGAGGCGGTTGTCCAGAAAATTTTGTATGCGGGCCTGGGACTTGTTGTCCAGGGCCGAGGTGGCTTCATCCATGATGAGGAGTTTCGGCGCTTTGAGGAAGACGCGGGCGATCGCCAGTTTTTGGCGCTGACCCCCGGAAAGCTTGTCGCCCTTGCTGCCGACCTGGTACTGCATCCCGATTTGCACGATGGTTTCCAGCAGATCCTCCTCGATCAGCAGGTGAATAATGCTCTGGACAATCTTGTCCTGGGCTTCGGCGCGCGTGGGCATGGTCTTGCCGAAAAAGATGTTGTTTTGAATGGTCTGGGAAAAGATGTATTCCTCTTGGTCGTAAAAGGAAAAGGCGCCCGGGTCGTCCGCGCTGATTTTCTCTTTGAAGAGGGCGCGGCCCTCCAGAATCAGCCGTTCGAGGAGTTGAGGAAAGGAAACCATCTTATGCTGTCCGGGGGTGAAGCGCAGCGCCAGTTCAAGCAGTTTGGCGCGGTCCGCCGCACCGAGCTGGTGCAGTTTTTTGCGCCGGGTCTGCGCGGCCAGCGCCTTGAACCGCTCCAGTTCTTCCGGGGCGATCGGGCTCTGTTCGAAAAAGACCTTGTCGGGGGGCAGATTGCCCAGAATGTCGATGGTCTGGCGGGTCAGATCCGCCCCCAGTTCGATCAGCGGGCGCTGCAGGTCGGCCTGGCTCAGAAATTCCAGGAAATAGGGGTCGGCCGCCAGCCGCGCGCCTTTGAACCGTTCCCGGTTGGCGCTGCCGAACAACAGGTTGGCGGCGACACTGGAGTGGTACAGGTAGCGATTCTCGTCGAAGAATTCGACATATTTCGCCAGGCTGTCGCCGAATTGGCGTTGAAAGTTGCGGCGCACCCGAATGATCTGCTCGACCAGCGCGTCGTCCTGGCCCGGGTCGAATATGGTGTTCAACCCGAAACGCAGCGTGTCGGTGAAGAGGCCCGTCTGGTGGAGCACCTGGATTTTGTCGTCGAGCGAGGGATGCGGCGTGCGGCCCTGGCCGTCTTCCATGGCCTGACAGGCATACAGCAGGTTGTCCTCGATGGTGCCGTCAAAAATAAAGGGGCTCTGGGATACAAACCCCATGTTCTGGACGATATCCTGTTTGGTGAGCGCTTTGACTTCCACATTGCCCAACAGCACCTGGCCTCCGGTGTAGGCGTAGAGCTGCCCGATACACTGGGCCAGGGTGCTCTTGCCGCTGCCGGAAAACCCGATCAGGGCCAGATGGTCGCCCGGGTTGAGCGACAGGTTGATGTCGTCGAGCAGCTTCAGGCCGTC